>JAPYPK010000107.1 GCA_029937655.1 Nitrospinaceae bacterium | reverse complement strand
ATTTCCTCCAGGGGCAGGGCAAACATGCTGGACGAAAACACTACATAAAACGGACAAGGCTCTCGTCATACGCTTCCAGTTTTATAATGGGGATTTTAAGTGGCATCAGAGCGGGTTGCGTAGTCATGGAGTTCGAGCTGTACGTGCAATTAAAAAATAATTTACAGAAGTTAGAGTCTTTTTTGAGAAAGTAGTACTTTAAACTGAAGTTATGAAGACCAGAGGGTATATCCTGAAGGAAGAGCTATGACTGAAGAGGTTGCATTAGATCAGACTAGATTCAAGGAGGGCGAAAATGGGGTTGTCATTGAACCTTCCAAAGGTTTGGTGTGGATGAAATATGATACTTATCAATTGTCAAACAAATGGATGAGTTGGGTTCAGGTACGTGATTACGCCGAAGAGTTGAATCAAAAAAAATATGGAGGTTACAGCAACTGGCGTATGCCGAATACCTCAGAAGCAAGAAGCCTGTATGACAAAAAACATTCTAATAAAGACCATATGGGCCAACAGGTTCCTGTGGATAAGATTTTTACCCCCGGTTTTAGTTTTTTATGTTGGACGAGTGAAGTTAGAAATAAAGTTCAGGCTGTACGATTTGGGTACCGAAGAGGGGTTACAACTTTTGATGATGCTTATAGAACGTCTCGCGGTGCAAGCCGACTGGTCAGGGACATTCTTAAAGAGGACGGCCTTTTGTGATTCAGTGTAAATTTTTGACTGATTGAGATAAACAGATGAAACTTGAAGGAGGTTTGACATTGACGGATGAAAAGCGGTTTTGTGACAATGGTGATGGCACAGTTACTGATAAAGAAACCAAGTTGATGTGGAACCAGACGGATGCTTATCAGGATACTAGTCAATGGTCCAATTGGTTCATGGCAGAAGACTACATAAAGTCGCTTAATAACAAGGAATTTGCAGGTTATACCAATTGGCGGATGCCAACCTTGGAGGAGGCTGAGGATTTGTACGATGAAGATATTCATATACGCGATATGGATCGATTTGAAATTTATATTGATTCAGCGTTTTCTCCAGGAGGAGGGTTTACTACGTGGACTTCCGATTTACGCCCCCACGGAACGGCGTGTATTTTTTATTTCAGATATGGTCATGGGAATATCAACCATAAAGAAGATATTACTAAGGATACCATCAGGGCCGTACGTGACATCGATTAAAACAATCTAACACAGTGCAGGTAAATTACCTTATTTAAGGAGAGGCGCCATCGAGTCCTATAGAGTTATTAACGAGCAGGAAAGCCTAAACTCGATCATTCCATACAGGTTTGAGGAAGAGGACTACGAGCATACCTATATCTTGGAAGATTTTTACTGTACAAATCCGTTTTGTGATTGCCAGCATGTCACCCTATCCTTTTCTCAACAGGATAATTCAAACAACCAGATCTCCTTTTTGCTCAATTTTGATAAGACACAGGGGCAGTTACCGAATCAAAAAAAATATACTAAGGTCCAGTCAGAAATTATAAAAGGTTTTGTTAAAAATCTCCCCAGTGAACTCCTGGTTCTGTTTAAGCAGAGATACACGGAGGCAAAGGCCTTTGGAGAGAAAGCCCCTAAGTCTTATCTTGTTCTTGAGCCAGGGAGGTACGTTAACTATATGGAGTTTTTTCCCCAGAACAGTGAGAATCTCAACTTCTCGTGCGAGGAAGAAAAGTATTTTGCAGAGGATAGCTACGAGCTGGATTCGCGAGTTGATAATCGTGATGTAAAATTGGTGTTTTACCCATTTGAGCTAGATGATAAAAACCTCAAACCTATTTTTACATATACGTATTATTTTGATGAGAACAAGAGAAGCGAAGCGGATAGTAAATTAGGTGCTAAGGAGACCAATATTCTTTTGGGGCTTAACCAGAGTTTTCCGAATCTTTTTGAAGTTTTTAAAAAAAGATACAAGCAAGGCAAATCAATGGGGGAGGATTTGTTGAAAACTGGTCCCAAAATACCGGTGTTCGAAGATAAGGTAAAGCCGAATGATTCCTGCCCTTGTGGCTCTGGGAAGAAGTATAAAAAATGCTGTGCTAATAAATTGAACTAATTGGATTATTGAGGCAAATGCTTTAATGAATCTATTTCACTAAACTGAAAGTTGTATCGCAAAATAGGAAACCTTAAATGGCCAACAAGGAAAGAAAAGTTAAAAAAGTGCAAGCCAGGCATATTTTGGTTGGAAACAAAGAATTAGCCGAGGAAATAAAAAAGAAGATTGATGATGGTGAAGAATTTTCTAAGTTAGCTGAGGAGTTTAGTGAGTGTCCATCTAAGAAAAGGGGTGGAGACCTGGGCTGGTTTGGCAAAGGGGCGATGGTACGCCCGTTTGAAGTGGCTGCTTTCTCGGCAGATGAAGGGGCAGTCGTTGGGCCGGTGAAGACAGAATTTGGCTACCATGTTATTTACGTATATGAGGTGCAGGATGATATTGATCCTGATGCGGGCCCTCCCACAGGTGACGAGGATGCAGATGAAGATACCTTGCGTCTCGTTGCAGAGAACTATGCTCATGAGTTTATGATGCTTGGCTATTCAAGTAAAAAAGTTCTAAGCCTATTTACCAGTCCCCATTTTAAGTCAGCCAATGCGGTTTATAATATACTTGGCCTTGATGAGACGAACAAAATTATTGCCCAGGTATTTGGGCAAGAAGTAGTAGAGGTAAAGGACAGCGCGGAAAACCCACCAGAAGGATCAGTTCAAGAGGATAGCGGAAAATAAAATAACTAGAAGTTGATACAAATGAAGAAATGAGCAAAGCGAAATGAGAAGGTGTTATTTTCACTCCCCAGCGTTTCTTTTTGTGAATTAAAAGAGTTTAGTTAGTCTTATAAGACAACCGTACTAACATTTAAAATTCCTTCAACTTCGCGTAGCTTACGTATCGTTTCACTATTGGGTTGTGAGTCAATATTGACAACAGCCACTGCTTTATCCCCTTCTTTAATTCGACCTAAATGGAATCCAGCAATATTAATGTTGTTGGCACCTAAAACACTTCCGAGTTTTCCTATAACTCCTGGAACGTCCATATTGGTAAGTACAAGCATGTGCTTTGAAAGCACAGCCTCAAAGTGAAACTCATTGAATTGGACAATTCTTGAGTCTCCTTTCCCAAAGACAGAACCGGTTACACTGCGCTTCCCTTCACTGGTCTTTGCGGTAACCGTTATGGTGCTTGTATACTCATGGACTTCGGTGCTTTTCGATTCTTTGACTTCGATTCCACGATCTTTTGCAATAAACGGGGCATTGACCATATTGATTCCTTCTATATTGCGTGTGAGAAGCCCTTTTAAGACAGATATCGTAATAGGATCCATTCGCTGCTCGGCGACCTCTCCATTGTATTGAACTTCCACACCAGTTAGAGGTTCGTCTAAAAGTTGGGCAATAAAAATTCCCAGGTCCTCGCCTAGCTTCAAATAGGGTTGAATTTTGCTCAGGGTATCGGCATCAATTGATGGCATATTGACCGCGTTACGGACATTCCCATGTTTAAGGAAATCAATAATCTGATCGGCAACTGCGATTGCAACTTTTTCCTGGGCTTCTTCGGTTGATGCGCCCAGGTGGGGGGTACATATAATTTCATCGAGAGTTAATAGTGGGCTATCCGGAGATAATGGCTCCTTTGAATATACGTCAAGAGCAGCTTGTGCTACTTGTTTTGATTTGATGGCCTCGATGAGTGCATCGTCATCAATGAGGTTACCACGGGCACAGTTAACTATTCGAATTCCAGGCTTAGCCATACTAAACTCTTTAGTGCTTAGTAAAGGTTTCCCATCAAGTGATGGAGTGTGCAAGGAGAGGTAGTCCGATTGTTTCAAAAGATCAGGAAGGTCAACGACTTCTACACCAATTTTTTCTGCATGTTCTTGGGATATAAAAGGATCGTGAACCAAAATTTTCATATGAAATCCTTTTGCGCGTTCAGCAACGATAGTTCCAATTCTACCCAGACCGACAATTCCTAAAGTTTTACAATGAAGCTCTTTGCCCATGAATTTTTTTGGAGCCCAAATTTTTTGATCTTTGAGCATAGAGCGCGCTTGTGGAATATTGCGTGACATCGATAGCATGAGTGCCATTGTATGCTCTGCGGTGGTGATGACATTGCCCTCAGGGGTGTTCATCACAATGATTCCTTTTTTTCCTGCGGTGGCCACATCAATATTGTCAACACCGATACCGGCTCGCCCTATAACCTTAAGGTTTGTGGCCGCTTCAATCACTTCAGGGGTGACCTTAGTTGCGCTGCGGACGATTAGTCCCTCATAAGAAGAAATTATCTTTATCAGTTCTTCTTTGGGTAAACCTACATTGACGTCGACATCAATGCCGGATTCTTGTTTGAGTATATCGATTCCTAAGCTTGAAAGATTATCTGCTACAAGAACTTTCATTCCATAACTCCCGTTATTTTGATATTTTTCATAAAGATAATTACGTTAGACTGTTTTATTAAAAAATAGACTTCAACTGTGTTTAAAATCAATAACCCTCAAGGAGAATTTCTTGTGCGGCGGCGACTCCTTTCCCCAAAATCACATCGTGGCCCATTTTTTTTAGTGCCATTTCTAATGCTGAAATAGCAATGATGATATCGAAACTGTCTATGTAACCCAAGTGGGCGATGCGCACTATTTCCCCTTTCCATTGGTCCTGGCCACCGGCAAGGGTCACACCCATATCATCACGAATAAACTTAAAGAGCTTACCGCCGTCTATCTCTTCTGGAAGAAAGATTCCGGTAACATAAAATAGCCATAGATCAAAATATAACTCTTAGGCCTTACGCTTTTCAAA
>JAPYPK010000106.1 GCA_029937655.1 Nitrospinaceae bacterium | reverse complement strand
TCATACCCATTTATTAGTATTGTATTGGCACTTCTGGCAATACCCCTTTCTTTGCGGTCGAGTCGTCACGGGGGAGTTCTGTTCTGCGTCGGGATTAATTTAGCTATGGGGTTTGTATTTTCGTTTTTGTATGCGATGGGTGTTTCACTTGGTTATGGCGGATTTTTTAGCCCTCTTTTTGCAGCGTGGGGGCCTTTTCTACTCTTTTCATCTCTCGGGTTTTATCTCCTGTTTACCCTAGACAGTGAATATATCATTCCCAGGTTGGAGTTATGACCTGTGTGGCATCGATTGATATAGGCACCAATACAGTACGACTTCTTATTTTAAAAACAAAGCCAGATGGGAACTTACGCGAAATAGCTCAAGTAAGGGCGATTACCCGGTTGGGTAAGGGTATGGATACAGAAAAAAAAATATTAGACGATAGAATGGATGAAACTATTTCTGTGCTCACCAAGTTTCGGGATGAATGCCGCAAGTTTGAGCCTTTAACGATTCGAGCAGTGGCTACCAGTGCTGTTAGGGAAGCCAGCAACCAGAAAGATTTTGTTTCGCGAGCAAAAAAAGAAGCAGGCTTGGAAATTGAAGTGATTTCCTGGGAAGAAGAAGCAAACTTGATGATAAAAGGAGTCCTGTGGAAATTACCAAATATTGAAAAAGATATTTTGGTGTTTGATATTGGAGGTGGTAGCACCGAATTTCTTTTAGCTAGAGATAGAAAAATTATTTCATCAGTTGGAACACAACTGGGTACGGTACGGTTAACGGAGAGATTTATTTCGCATCACCCAGTAGGTTTAAGCGAGTACAAGGCATTAGAAATACATTTTCGTAGAGAGCTTAAAGTAGTTAAGGAAAAACTTTCAGACTTTCTACCTGAGGTGCTTGTAGGTACAGCGGGAACCGTGACTACGCTTGCTGCAATTGATGGGGATGTTTACCCTTACGACCCTGAGGCAATTCATGGGAGAAGCCTTACTTTTAAGAGAGTCGAGAAACTTTTGGAAGATTTGAAAAATAAATCTCTTGCCGAACGGTCGGCAATGAGAGCCATAGAAAAAGGGCGTGAAGATTTAATTGTCGCCGGAGGTGCACTGGTTCTTGAAATCATGAGAGCTTTTGAATGCAGTTTGTTGACAGTTAGTGAGCATGGATTACGAGAGGGACTAGTGTTGGACACATTGAGTTAGGAGTAGCCTGAATGGATAAAATAGTGGGTACGTCCATGGCAGAATTTGACAAGATAATTTAATTAAGTTATGGTTTTTATTGACCTATGGCGACAAAAAAAGAAAAAGTTAAAGGGAGAAAATTAGTTGCGTTAAAAAACGTCAAAACACCCTCGGGCCGACCTATGAAGGGTAGGGATATTCTCGTCCAGGCACTGGAAAATGAGGGTGTTAAGGTGATTTTCGGGTATCCGGGTGGCGCCTCAATGGAAATTCATCAAGGGCTTACTCAAAGTAAAAAGATTCGCATGGTGTTGCCTCGACACGAGCAGGGGGGATCTTTTGCGGCGGGGGGTTATGCGCGAAGTACCGGCGAGATAGGAGTGTGTCTTGCGACCTCAGGTCCGGGTGCGACCAATCTCCTTACCGGTATCATGGACGCGAAGATGGATTCTATTCCACTGATTGCGATCACCGGGCAGGTTCCCTCCACAGTTTTGGGAAGTGATGCTTTTCAGGAAGCAGATATAGTCGGCGCTACATTTCCCATGGTCAAGCATAGTTATCTGGTGCAGAATCTTGCTGATATCCCAAATGTCATACATGAAGCCTTTGAGATTGCTAAGTCAGGCCGTCCAGGCCCGGTACTTGTAGATATCCCTAAAGATATTCAGCAACAAGAGGTGGTCCCAGATTTTAAGGTCAAGTTTGATTGCCCGGGGTATAAACCGAATTTACAGCCTTCAGCAATGCAAGTTAAAAAAGCTGTCAACGCTATCAACGAAGCGAAGTGTCCTATTGTATATGCTGGTGGTGGAATTATTTCCGCCCGTGCGTCAAGTGAGCTGAGGGCATTTGTGAAAAAAACGGGAATCCCGGTTACGACCACGGTTATGGGTTTGGGGGCCTACCCTTCTGCAGATAAATTATCACTTAGAATGCTTGGAATGCATGGTGCTATTTACGCAAATATAGCAATGAATCATGCCGATCTTGTTATAGCACTTGGCGTTCGATTTGATGATCGAGTGACGGGTAAATTGTCTGAATTTTGTAAAGGAGCCAAATTTATTCAGGTAGATATCGACGCATCTGAAATAAACAAAAATATAGAGATTGATATTCCAATTCAGGGTGATGTGAAGCAGGCACTCAAAATGATGAATGACCGAATAGAGCCTAAAAAAAATATCAGTCCGTGGATCAGGCAGATTGATAAATGGAAAAAAGAATTTCCTCTTACATATGAATTAGATGAAAAGGCTATTGTTCCTCAGCATTTGATTTCAGAATTGACCAAACTTGCGGATGAAGATGCTATCGTATCAGTCGGTGTTGGCCAACACCAGATGTGGACATCACAGTTTTGGGATTTTAATGAACCCTTCAGGTGGCTTTGTTCTTCGGGTTTAGGAGCAATGGGTTTTGGTTTGCCTGGGGCTATGGGTGCTCAAGTGGCCCACCCAAAAAAACAGGTTATTAACATCGAAGGTGATGGGAGTTTTCTGATGAATATCCAGGAGTTACAGACTCTCAAGATGGAAAAAATACCTGTGAAGAATGTGGTTCTGAATAACGCGCATCTTGGAATGGTTGCGCAATGGGAAGATAGATTTTATAAGTCGCTTCGAGGGCACACGTATCTAGGAGATGCAAATTTTGCAGAAATTGCCCATGCTTTTGGAGTTAAATCAGAGAGCATAAGTAAGCCGAGTGAGGTTTTGCCGGCGCTCAAACGTATGCTGAAGCATGAGGGTCCCTATGTTCTGGATGTCAAGTATCCATACAATGATAAGTCTCGCGGCCATGTAATGCCTATGATCCCGGCGAACCACACATACCTTGACACACTCATTGATGCAAAACAGACCTTGCGGGAATACTGGGAGAAGAAGGGAATTATTAAAGAATAATAACAGGCAAGTTCAGGCCTTTTCTTTCGAACTGTATTCTAACCACGCACGTTCAATATTTCCCTTAATCCAATCTAGCTGTTTCCAGTCCTTATATTTTTTTCTTAAAATTGGTTCAACTGCATTTTGGGTTTCTTCAAGAGACTTTTTATCCCTTAACTGTTGAAGGACATGTTCTTTTAAGTTTATTAGATAGTGCTTCATAGCGATGATAGTGGGGCGTCCACCGACCGGACCATGCCCGGGAATAACAGTTTCGTTTTTAAGTAATTCTATATAGTTTAAAGATTCGATCCACTCCTCAATATACGCATCGGCCATGTAAGGAATTTTTTTATTAAATACCAGGTCACCGGTGATTACTGTTCTCAACTGATCGATGAAGATAATGGTATCGCCATTGGTGTGTCCTTTCCCATGGTATAGCAATTGTAACCGGTATCCACCCAGCCAAATTTCCATTTCCTTTTCGTATACAATATTAGGTGGGGTGACCTCTACTTCATCCATTCCTGGCAATCCGAAAGTTTTGAAGAGTGATAGATGGTTTTGTCCTGATTTGATCAGTGTGTTGCGAACGTTTTTATGCGCGATGATGCTCTTGCTGTTTTTAAATACTTGATTACCAAAAGTATGATCGCCGTGGTAGTGGGTATTTATTGTGTAAACGATAGGGAGGTCAGTGAGCTTTCGTATTTCTTCCAGTACTTTTCTGGCTTCCGTTGGAGTGGGTCGAGTGTCAATAACTATGACCCCTTCCGTTGTTATAATAAAGGTGGTATTAGAATCTACCCCTTCGCCGTCGACGATGGTATAAACATTTTTCAAAACCTCGACGGTTTTCACTTCACCGGCGAGGCTAGGGATCGCGGTACTAATAAGGAGAGTTAATATTGTAATTATTGTCAGGGCTCCCGTTTTCAGCATATCACGACCTTTCGATGGATAATTGTTTATTGGTTATAATAATCAGGAAGTAGATAGTATCACTCCCTGTCTATTTTCAGCAACCGAAGAAGTTCTAAAAATATTTATGGGTGCAGTAGAGGTTGTGGTAATTTAAGGTATGGAAAGTGATAATAAAAATAAGTACGATATTTTGGTTCAGCTTCTAAGTGAAGGTGATGCAATGGTTTGCCTGGATGCGAGATACCCCGATGTGGATGTTCCTAATACACATAAAGACAATCCGGCACTTAGCCTTGTATTCAACCTGAACTTCAGGCGCCCATTTGATGTCCAGGAAACCGGAATATTTGCTACCCTTGCGTTTGGTGGCAGGCCTCATAAATGTGTTATTCCTTTCGAGGCCGTTTGGTCAATTCATGAACCGGAAAGTAAAAAAGGGCAAGTGTGGGAAGAAAGTTTTCCAAAAGATTTAAAACTGCAAGTTGGTGCAAATGTGAAAGAAGCTAGTCTTGAACCAGAGCCACCATTATTGAATGTGAAGGCTTCCTCGAAGATATCAAAAAAAGGGCAATCGAGCCGCTCGAAAAAAGACCGGAGTCACCTCAGGGTAATCAAATAGTTAGGTAGACCTGGATGTTTGAAGTTTTTCCCCGCTAGCTAATTTGAGTGGTTTAAAACATTTAAAAATTAAGGTAAAATTTTATTTTACAACGTGGTAGCAATCTATTAAAATCTGTCACCTTATCTGAAAGTTTGAGTATGTAGTAAGCAAAACGGCGGGCGTAGCTCAGTTGGTAGAGCTCTCGGTTGTGGTCCGAGTGGTCGCGGGTTCAAGTCCCGTCGCTCGCCCCAAATTTTT
>JAPYPK010000105.1 GCA_029937655.1 Nitrospinaceae bacterium | reverse complement strand
TGACCAATTGTTAAAGTACCTGTTGTTGTAATCAGATCAAGCTCAGTATCTGTTAATAGAGTGCTTGATGCAGACCCTAAAGCCAGTGATTGGTTCGTTACTGATTGTCCAATGGTAACGTTTCCGCTACCGGTATTAAGTGTGCCAATAAAATCAAAGTCAGCTCCAATTAGTGTTGCTGCTGTGTTTGCAGTCGTAATGGCAGCTCCATTTGCAATAAGAATGGTGCCGGTTCCATCGCCTGCGTTTGATGAGCTATGTTTAGAGTCAGCTTCCAGGTGGAGGGTGCCAGTACCACTTACTGTAATATTTTGATTAACATTTATATTCTCACCTGCTTGCATAACCAGACTGTTGTTGGCAGTTCCCGTAGCTGTTGCTAAAACAAAATCAGAACTCACTGTAATATCACCGGTGGCCTGCAAGATAATGGTGGAGCCTGCGGAAATTCCATCGAAGCTTCCACTTGCAGCCGGATTTAATACTGTCGAGTCCCCTGAGTCATTTGCAAACAACTCTGAAACATCACTTGCTGCTGTGAATCCAACGGAGTTACTATCCACCCCAGAAAGAATAGTAATACTTGCTGGGTCTAATAGGACTGTTCCTGCATTTCCATTTGAGGAGGCAACATCAACACTGCCATTGAAATCCAGATAGTTCTTGCTAGATACTTCAACAAAACCGCCATCCCCTTTTGAAGACCCACCTTTAGCAGAAATACTTCCTTTAAAATAAGTAGCATCATCCGACCATAGGACAACTTTACCTCCATCACCAGAACTGATGGCATCTGCTGTAATGGATGAATCTACGGAAAAATAAGTTTTTTGTGCATTAGGATAAAGTCCTTTTCCTTGGTAATCGCCACCTATTAATGCTGTTCCGCCCCCAAGGTCACCTGACACATCAATGAACGCATTATCTAAAAGTGCGACCCATTCACCCATGACTTGTATATTTCCTCCAAGTTGCCCACTTTCTTTTCCGGAAGCATCAAGAGTACCTGTGACTTTAACGAGTCCTTCATCCCCTCCTAGTAAGACAATCTTTCCGTCTTTTTTGAATGCTGTTTGCGCCTCAATGAGACCATCCATGTTGATAACCTGATCAACAACGTTTCGAGCGGCTTTAACTCCTAGAAAAACGTTTCCTCCATTTGCATGAATCGAACCACCATTTGCAACTAGCGAAGAAACGGGAGTGCCATCTGGACCTATAACTTGATTTAAAATTTTACTATCTATGCCTAGGCTGACCAGTTTGTCACCGTAAAGATCCAGGGTAAAAGTTTTTCCAGAGGCAAGGGAAATTTGGCCCAACTTTGCATTTATGATTCCAGAATTTTCAACTCCAGGCGCTACGAATGCGAGTAGTCCGCCCTGTTTGATATTTATAGTTCCTCGGTTGATAACTGTACGATTGATTTCAGGAGAAATACTAAAATGATAGTTTCCTGAAATAAAATCAGAGTTGTTGATGTCACTAGTTGTTGCTACTAATCCATTTACATCGACTCGGGAATCCTTGCCAAAGAGAATTCCATTTGGATTGATAAGCATCAACTTTCCGTTAGATGTGAGTGTTCCAAATATACTTGAACTCACTCCACCGGTTACACGACTAACGTTGATTGAATTAGCTGAGGGTAGTTGAAAATGAGTTGCCTCATTTTTTTGTATGTTAAAGGAATTCCAATCAATGATTGCTTTGTCAGAAGACTGAATAATATTTAATGTTTTTGAGTCAACTTGATTGAAGGATACAGAGCCGTTCCTAACAGTTGGATCTGAGGGTAGGGCAAAAGCAAACCCAGGAGCCAGGGTGAGATATAGAGATAAAAATAAAGACAGGCGCTTAGCGCTAGAGCGTCTGCATAGAAATTTATTTTTATAATGACTCAAGGTACTTACCTTTTTTATAAAGCGAATTAAGGTTTAGCGTGTTTAGTTATTAGTAATGTGCTGTTAGACTAAAAAAAGCTCTTGGATCTTTATTTCCTTCCGTCCCTACATCTTTAGATAACGGAAGACCTACCTCGAGATAGCCCGACAGCCAATCTGTTATATTCCCTCTGGCTCCAATTCCAAGAGCAGTTAATTCCTGTTCCTCTTGTGATGTTGCCGTTGGGTTTTTTAAATAAACTGAACCGTGATCAATGTATAGATACGGTTGATAGCTTTTTAAGTAGTCCCAGTTCGTTTTAATTCCTTTTTGAATTTCAAACTTTAATCCATATCCTTGATCTCCTGTTACTTCAGAAGGGTCATAGGCACGTACAAGCTGAGCCCCCCCAAGCCCAAACTCCTCGGACGATAGCAATCGATCAAATGCATATTGCCAAGTCAATGACGTCAACAAAGACCATCCTTCTCCTAATTGTTGTAGTCTTAGTAGGTCACCTGACAACTTTGTAAAATCGCTGTGACCATCTGAGCGTGAAAGGTTCGCACTTCCTGTTTTAGTGGCTCCGAACATGTCCACTCCTTTTGTCATACGCATGCTGATTAAGTTAACCCCGAGAAACCGATCCAAAAAATCGTACGAGATCCCAAAATCTATAACTCGCAAGTGGTCTTTTGATAAAGTTGAGCCCAGCAAATCTGTCTCAGAGTTTCGGCTGGTAAAACTTAGGTGACCCTTTAGGTTCTCTTTTCTTGAGCGGATAAATGGATGTGAAAGGCCAAGAGAGAACGTGCTGGAGTCTCCTTCCACTTGATAAACTTTTAAAGTAGATCCTGGTTCCGATTTGCTTATAGAAGTAGTAACTGAAAGTTTGGTGCCTTCTGTAGAAACCGCAAATTCTCCAAATCCGCTAAAATAAAGTAGCTCATCGGGTTGGCTGGTCATGATTCCTTGGATTCCTAACTTTTCGTAAAGCCCTAACGCAGAATTGGAACTAGCTCCAGCCTTAAATTGAATGGGGCCATTAAACTTTGATCCGCGGTTATCGATTCCTCCGTTGGCGCCATATTTTTTATGTTTCAATGACAAAATCAATTCGGAAGCACCGGGTTCATCCTTTGAGGGAAGAAGGGTCGACTCTACGCTTACTCCTGGAAGGTCATCAATCAGAAGTAGGTATCGTTCTAGATCACTTGCTAATAAAGGACTTGACTGAAGTAATTGTTTCCCGCTGGCTTTTATAAATGCTTTTGTTCCAGCTATAGGACCTCGCACTAATATATTTCCGATATATCCTTGAACTACTTTTATAGTTACTTCGCCATTTTCTATCTGTTGGGGAATTACAATTGCTCGTGATAGTAGATATCCATCATCTCGGTATTTTTTCGTGATTTTTTCTGCAAACTTGTAAACCACAGCCAATGAAATAGATTTGTGTACGATTTTTTTTTGCCACCTATTAAACAAATGTTGCGCATAGACTGTAGAACCCTCGACATTAATTTTTTTAAGAACAAACCGAATTTTTTTCATCTCATCTAATGAAACCTGTTTTTCGGGTTCAGGTATTGGAGGTTCTATCACTGATTTTTGTTGGACCGGTTTTTTAAACCGTTGCTCCAGTCGTTCTTGCTCAGCAGTGCTTGGAACAGTTTGAGCTTTGAGGTTGGAGGAGATAAAGCAACACACCAAAAAGCAAATACAAACCGCAGGTTTTAAAACAATTCGTTCCATGAAAACAGTTAAACCCTTTTTAATTAATACTTTAAATAAATTATTTCGACAGGAAACAAGTCGGAAGTACCTTTAGTCGAAAACTTGATATTATATTTAAGTTACTCTAAGTCGACTTTCTGATAAAACTATGTGACTCTATAGCGGTCAATTATAGCTAAATCTTTAAATCTAAATGAGTTAGCAATAGAAAAACTGAGTGATTAAGATATTTTTTGAGAGTTATTAGTTAACGACGACTAAGTATTTTATGGTTTTTTGATGTTTCTTTAATTTACTGTTGGCCCATCAATTCGGAAATTTGCACTTAATTTTAAAAATCGAAACATTTAATGAGTAAAATTTGGCGTTATTTGATGGTCTGTTAATACTTAGATAAGTTTGGGTTGTCAGATCCCTAAAAATTTATACTTCTCTCACAACTCTATGGATTTTAATGGATTCCGGTTGCAACGCTGCTTCCTTATAGACTACAATTTAATTGATTGATACCGATGCTAGGAAGAGAGTCTTATGCTTAAGTTAATAAGAGAAGACATTGAAGTAGCTATTGAAAAAGATCCGGCTGCCCGTAACTTTTGGGAAGTGGTTCTGCTTTACCCTGGTGTTCATGCATTGATTGGCTATCGGTTAGCCCATGTATTATGGAAGTTGAAATTCAACTTTTTGGCTCGACTTATATCATATTTTATGCGTTGGTTGACGGGTATAGAAATACATCCAGCTGCGGTTATAGGTAAGAGGTTTTTTATAGATCATGGTATGGGAGTAGTCATTGGTGAAACTTCTGAGGTTGGCGATAACGTTTTCATTTATCATGGTGTGACGTTGGGCGGATTGAGCACCAAAAGTGGTAAGCGTCACCCGACTATTGGTGACAACGTTGTCATAGGTGCAGGAGCTCAGGTATTGGGACCGACGCGCGTTGGTAGTTATACAAAAATAGGTTCGGGTTCGGTTGTCTTACAGCATGTTCCAGAGTACTCTACTGTGATTGGCGTACCGGGACGTATCGTGTTTTCAGGTGCAGCTCCCACGCATGATGGTGCTGATGGAGAGGATCCTTTCCCGGATCCCGTTGCTAAAGCTATCGAATGTATGCTGGAACGCCTACCGCAGATGGAAAAAGAGATTCGAGAGCTCAGAAAAAACTTCGAAGATGGAAAACAGTCTGAGACCGGTTCTGTTTCTGTCGATGATAGGCCCGTGACCAGC
>JAPYPK010000104.1 GCA_029937655.1 Nitrospinaceae bacterium | reverse complement strand
GTTCTGAAAACTTTTGGGTTAGCCTTCAATTCTCTGCTTTGGAGAATATAGTTGCCATCGATCTTGTCGCACGCACGAAACCCCTGGAAAATCATGTATATAGATAGGATAAGCCCCAGGCATACTAAAATGAGATGCGTGGTTAGGATGGGTACAAATACGTTATCGTAGACATCCTGTGGGCCGCTAAAACCTTCCTTTCCTTCAAGAGATAATACGCCTAACTGCCGAGCATAGTAATAGCCGATAAAATAAACCAGCATTGATACCATGGATAAAAAGATCAACTTGTGGTGTTGAGTGCCCAGTCCTTTTTTTGCCAACCCCCAGGCGAAAAGAAACATTACCGTAAATAGTACTGCCAGCAGGTAACTAAGATCAGCACCAAACGTGCCGGATGGAGCCAAAAAACCAGGTTGTGCTAGTAGTTTTTGCATGTTTTATGGTAGACGAAAAAATAAAATGTAAAGCGTTGGGTAATTTCCCCGTTTTAAGGTGTCTTTAAGGGTTCGATTGGATTCTTCATTATTAGGGTTACTTTTTTTCCAGAAGCCAAGTCCCGCCGTAAAACTCAACTATCCCTAGTATGGCTAGATAGAGAAGAGGCTCCATTTTCCACCGACCAAAAAAAAGCAGAACTACAGAAGTAATGGTGGCAAGTCCTAATAACTGTAATGATCGCCCTAGGTAGTAAGCTAATCGATTCATTAATATTTAGCCGCTTTTTTTCGTCTTAGCCTTCTTATTGGCGCTAATCAAGTCTTCAATGTTTTGGCGGGCTAAACTTTGGGCAGACTCTTGCACTAGCTGTAGTGCTAAATTCCCTTGCTGTGTCAACGCAGCCATTTCTTTCGAAGTAGGTTTTTCTCCTTTGGTTTGCTGACTCATTTCTTTGGTTTTTTCTAATATTTTCTTATCGCTGTATAGGTCATTCAGTGGATAACTATATAGGAGCTTTACGTAGTCTCTCTCTTTTTCAGTATTTTTATGTGCACCGAGAACAATGTTTTCCATTTCTATGGAAGCGGGCTTATTCTTAAACTTGGATGCCAGTTTTTTTATTTCAGTGAAATATTTTTTCATGTCCTTATTGTCTTTGAGTTCGTCCTGAGGAATCTTCGAACTTATCTCAAACTGCATGTTCTCATCAACCACACCGCCGCGACTGACCTCGTAGGTGATATTGTCATAGTTAAATCGTCTGCCTTTTTTTTTGTCGTATTTTTCTTTCATCTCTTCTATTACGATGTCGAGACCTTGGTCTGTGTATTTTCTAAAAAGTATTTGCTTCAATGTCGCCATAGCTTCCTCCAATAATAAAAACCAGCCTGCACCCAAAATTGTGTAGAACAAACTAACATGTTCATCACCTCTTGAACATACCCAGTTTGCTTTAAAAGAAGAAAAGGATGTTGTTGTAGCGGTGTTTAGCCAGAAGCGGGTTTGGTGAATTGGTTCGAACCACTATCCTGATAGACATATTGCATCTTGATACAGCCCGTTTCCTTGTTGGCGCAGTAAAAATTAAGAAATTTAACTTTTGCATATTTACTGTCAGCGGTTTTCATAGCGTAGGTATTAGCCTTGGCGGAAAGTTTATGAGTTAGATAGTTATACGAGTACCATTTTAGAAGAATGGGGTTTTCTGTTTCTGTTTTTGTGGACATATCTGGAGTATAATTGTCGATCGGCACATCTACGACTTGATCAAAATTCGGCGAACCTAAGTTGATCAATCCCGCTTTGCCAAACTTGTTGGTAGCGCCTCCATTGGAGATCACCTTACTTCTGCGAAATGCTAAATCCCATTCGAGCGACGTCTTGTCATGAATTTTAACCACTCCCCCTCTCGAAAAATCGAAGTATACCCAGTTTTTTTCAGACGATGCGTTTATTACTGTTAACTTGGTTTCTAGGAGATTTGATGGTGTCGAACTTTTTGCAGGTTGAACTGGACTAGTATTGCTAATGGGAACGACGCCTTCTTTGGGAAGGTTCACGCTGGGTGAGTCTATAAAACTTTCCAATTGAATCATTTTAATAGGAACCCAGTAAAGTCCGATTAGTAGAAAACTTATACATAGATTTAGAAGAAATAAATTTCTCCAAAGCTTCTTTTTTTTCAAGGTCTGTTCTTCTTTTAACATAGATTTATGAGTCTACGGTTCAGGTGGGTCAGTTTTTGGTATGGTTTTGTAACGTTGAATATTTTTTTATTTCGAGCTGTTAACGTTCCCACTAAATGATTTTAATACCTCTTTCATTGCTCTTTTGGATAGTTGCTTATTACTGAGCCACTTCGCGCCCGAGCTTAGAAGGCCTGTAGGTTGCGCTCCAATAAAACGAGCTCCCCAAAGCACATCTCCCGTACGTGTACTTACCAAAAATGATCCAAACTCAACCTTGCTGGAAAGGCTTTTTTCTATTTTCCCGTTTCTGTCTTGGTACGAATTCATATATTTGGAGACAGCCCCGATCATCACTGCATCAACCTTGTTGTTTTGGTTGGGTAGCCCAGGGATAGCCGGTTGTCTCTCGACATGAGGCGGTTCAACTTGCCCTGCCTTATTACCGGGAATTTGTGCGACTATTCTGATTCGTGCGTCCTCATTCGTCATACGAGGCGGAATTATAAAATAGTCCTTCCTGGACTGAAGTTCTTTTGAAATTTGTTTTGCTATCACATGACCGGCTTTTTCGTCCCTGAATGGACTGACAGTCCTATTCTCAAAATCTAAAACACCTATTTTTTGTATCGAACGAAAGGCCTGCTCATCAAAAATTTTACTTTGTATCTGGTTTACTGGTTCGGTTTCAAGTAATTGTCGATAATGGGTTGAGAAAAGCTGGTTCTTAGAAATCTTTTTTACATAATCAGGAATGGGATGTTCTTCATTAAGAGCATCGTTTGAACCTGGGTGTAAAGACGGGTGAAATACAAGTTGACCTTCGCTTCTAGGTTGAAATGCTGGGGAACCCTGAAACTCAGCCTGACCAGTTTCGTAAGCATCGTTAAGTGGAATTGCATTGGTATTGGCAGTGAGTAGGATGAAAATGCTACCAATAGTACCTGTAAGGCCGAGAATCTTAGTTACGCGAGAGAAAAATGTCACTATGTGCAAGACCTCCTGTTAATGGCAAAATTAAAAAAACAAGAGCTATCAAAGTCCTCCAAAACTGGATAAGACCACATAACAATATAACATAAGAAAAGGCTTACTAGACAGTAATTCCTGAAAAATCAAAGACTAGTTTCTTATACCTTCTTTCGGTATTATGATTTGACCTGCAGGTTTCTTGTTTTTACCTGTGCCTATGAACTACTGAAAGTGATAGTTTTTTAATGAACGCTGCCCAAAATCGTGCATTTGAGTGGGTTTCTCAGGACTTACAGCCTTTTATCCTAGGTTTTTTTGTAGTGCTGGCGCTCGCACGTTTTTTTTCCCTTTTATGGCCCAAGTATAGAGTCTTGGGACGGGTTGCCTGTGACGATAGATTTAATGAACCCATAACAAGATTATGGAATACAGTTCGGATTGCTATTTTTCAAACAAGAATTCTGAAGGAAACTAGATCCGGTTGGATACACGCATTAATTTTCTGGGGGTTTCTCGTCTTACTCGTAAGGGCACTGTGGTTTTTTTTGATCGGTTTTTTCCCGACAATGGAGTTTAGTGTAGGTGGAATGGCAATACCTTACACTTTGTTAAAAGATTTATTTGTTGTTCTAGTGAGTTTAGCCACGACCTATGCGTTATATAGGAGGTTGATAGCAAAACCTGAAAGACTCACCTTGTCGGTGGAAGGTATTGTTATTCTTTCTCTGATTCTTTTAATAATGGTTAGTGATGCCCTTTTTGATGCAGGATGGCAGGCGAGAAACCCGCAAGTACCGCTTAGCGGAATCTGGATTGGTAGGTCAGTTGCACCAATGTTGCAGGTTTTGGGTTCTGACGCTGTGGTGCACATTCATAACCTAGCCTACTGGACCCATATCGTTTGTGTCCTATATTTTTTGACGTTGCTCCCAAGCTCTAAACATTTACACATTATCACTTCGATTCCAAACGTATTTTTTTCGAGAATTCCAGAAGAAGGTAACGGGCTTCATCGTATTGACTTTAAGAATGAAGAACAGGAAAATTTTGGTGTCTCACAAATCGATGAATTTTCCTGGAAAAAACTTCTTGATCTACACAGTTGCACCGAGTGCGGGCGATGCGATGTTGTTTGCCCCGCCCTGGCGAGCGATAAACCGCTTTCACCTAAACAGTTAACCGTTGATTTACGCGACCATCTCAATCACCAAACTCCCTACTTGCTTGGTGGTAATTTAGAACAAAGTAGTGCCCCGGTTTTACTAGGTGGAGTGATCAATGATGAAACGCTGTGGTCGTGTACTACTTGCGGTGCTTGTGAAGAGGAGTGCCCGGTCATGATCGAGTACGTTAATAAGGTGGTCGATTTGAGGCGTGGACTTGTGCTCACGGAAAATCGATACCCTGATGAGCTTGTCAATGCCTTTAAATCATTAGAGACCCAATCCAATCCTTGGGGGTTTGGTCGTAATACTCGCTCTGACTGGGCCAAAGAACTAGATGTTAAAATTTGGGATAAAGACAATCCGACCCAATATCTTTATTTTGTAGGTTGCAACGGGGCATTTGATGAGCGAGGAAAAAAAATTGCCAAAGCGGTTGTCCATTCGTTGAAATCTGCTGGAGTTGATTTCTCTATTCTTGGGAACGATGAAGGTTGTACTGGTGATCCGGCTCGACGCGCAGGAAACGAATACCTTTTTGACCTGCTTGCATCAAGAAACGCTGAGCTATTTAAAGAAAAATCTATAATAAAAATTGTTACACATTG
>JAPYPK010000009.1 GCA_029937655.1 Nitrospinaceae bacterium | reverse complement strand
GGCACTTCCTTATTCACATCAACCTCAGGCACTTCCTTATTCACATCAACCTCAGACATTCAAAAGCGCCTCAATAATTTTAGATAAAAGCAGATCAACCAACCCCAAGAACAGAGCCATAAGAAACACTACCACCAAAACCACAGCTGTTCCGCCCACGGCTTCTTTCTTAGAAGGCCAGGTAACCTTCTTAACCTCACCCTTAACTTCTGACAAAAACTGAATCGCCTTACTCACCATTTAAAAACCACTTAAACCCATTCAAAAATTCAACACAGGCCAGGAGGGACTCGAACCCCCAACCACCGGATTTGGAGTCCGACGCTCTAGCCATTAGAGCTACTGGCCTATTCGCATTCCAAAATGAAGGGAAATCCGACCAACAATCAACTTAAACACTTAGCCCTCTCCGCAAATCACATGGCAATAAACAGCCGACTACCAGCCTACTTAGTTTCCTTATGAAGGATGTGCTTTCGACAAAACCTACAATACTTCTTAAACTCCAAACGCTGAGTCGTCAGCTTTTTATTCTTGGTTGTCGAATAGTTTCTACGCTTACACTCAGTACAAGCCAAACTAATAATATCTCGCATAACTCTAAAACCTAAATTATTATTTCAAACCCAACAAGAAGCCCACTTTAACCATAAAGCAAACCAACAAACCACAACCAAGCACGTTAAAACAAGCCCACGATCGGGATTGAACCGATGACCTCTTCCTTACCAAGGAAGTGCTCTACCCCTGAGCTACGTGGGCATCTGATCCAAACCGGAAATCCAACCACCCTCAACACCAATCAGGGTGGAGCGGGAAACGGGACTCGAACCCGCGACCCTCAGCTTGGAAGGCTGACGCTCTAGCCAACTGAGCTATTCCCGCACTGCCCTAAAAAAATGGGGAGGGAAGGATTCGAACCTTCGAAGGCTGAGCCGACAGATTTACAGTCTGTTCCCTTTGACCACTCGGGAACCTCCCCAAACAAAATGGAGGATGGTTAAAAAAACTCCCCCGCCACCAGACGGCAATACCCGAAGAACAGTCATCCACAAGAGGCCTAACACCCCAAGGATCTCCTTCTAAACATGCCAGTTTAGGTGGAGCTGGCAAAGGGACTCGAACCCCCGACCTGCTGATTACAAATCAGCTGCTCTACCAACTGAGCTACGCCAGCCCAGTAAATGAAAAACGTCTATAGTACAAACCCTTCCTACGGCCTGTCAACTATAAAAGGCTTCATCTATCAAAGTTTTAACACTCTACAGGATTTGATTTTAAAAAAGCAGGAAATTACTACAATATGGGGATTGTATCAGGAGAATATCATTTGCGCGACATTTTTATAGATAATTTTTTAGTTTTTTTAAAAAAGGACTCTATTCGGCTCCAAAGAATGTCAAATCAAGCGAGAAAAGCTGTATTCAAAAAAAACACCAACTTTTTTTAACAAGTTTGTAATTAGTTGAACCTTTCAATCAATTAATCAATAATTTTAGGCAACTAATCGAGAGCCTTAGGCTTTACTCGTCTAACAAAACCAAGTTTCTGCGCGCAAAATTTGATCGTATATTTGAAGTTGTAATAATCAACTGAATTTTGAGCATCCTTGAAAGACGCTAGGTAGGGAAAAATCAATGGCGAAGATATGAGGTAAAGAATGCCTTTTTTTTGTTCCCCTGCATAAAACTGACCTCCACCAGGAAGAAAGGAATACAGCATTGCCATATCCGGGTCAAGATACTGGTACTCTTCATCGCACCCTTTATCAAGCAAGTATGCCATCTGTTTTTCCATCTTCGGCGTGATTCTCTTCAAGGCCATTCCAGAATTTCCGGTACCCTTTAACCAGCAACCCGAAAGAAAAACTAACGAAAAAATCAACAAAATGCTAATTTTTGTTCGCAAAATAATCTCACTTAAAAATTTTACTAACCGAGCATGGACACACCTCGCCTTTCAAAACCGCTATTTTTTTTTCGGTTATTATTTAAAAAACCTTTAGACAAAAGGCTTTCTCTCTTTCTAGCAATTATGACGCGCGTAAACATTGGAGCTCAACGTCTCAATACAATTTACAAAAAAAAGCTGCCGACCACTAACATTCTCTGCCCCGAAAAACAATAGAAGACCACGTAAAAGGCTTTCAAAATACCTTTTCTCCATCGATCATGACAAAATCCGCTTTGTCTCGCCCAGACTCAAAAGGAACACTATACCAATCATCGAATTGTCCCCGTAACCGGAACCCTGTTAAATCTGCCGGTCTTCCTTTCTCTATCACACCGCAGTCCATACCGACTGTTTCTGCGCCTCCTCGAGTAGCCATGCGAAGAATCTCTTCTCTCGATACGTCAATTAACATCTCTTCCGCAGCGCGAATTTCATCAAGAAAATTCAAGGATTCGCTGCTCGCCAACGAGTCGGTTCCCAAACCAACCACCATTCCAAGATCAAGCAGGTCTCTGACTGGCATATACTTGTCACGCCTAAACCAGCGCGTGCTTTGTGGGCAAAAAACAGCCTTTACTTTTTTAGACTTTAAAAGGTCGATATCAGCATCTGCTAAGTTTAAATGTATTGCCGCTAGCGATTCAAGCACACCCATTGAATCCAAATACCGGGCGGGGCTTGAAGCTGGCGGGTTCCAATCATCGTCAAACATTGCTCGTTCTTTAAGAAAGTCTCTTATATCACCGCTACCGTCCTGAAGAAACTGTAGCTCTTCGGGAAACTCTGCCACATGACACGACAATGGACACTTGTATTTATCTGCCAAACGCTTCACTTCACGAAACAACTTGGGCGCAACCGAATAAGGGGCGTGCGGAGCCAATCCGAGTTTAGTCATTCCACTCCCGTTTACGTTTTGCTTAAGAGTTAACTCTAAATTTTCTACTATTGGCTCGATCAACGACGGAAGAAAACCTAACACCTCAAGCAACAAGGTCTGCCTGAAAGGAAGTCGAGAGTACTCCATAATAAATTTTGCTTGAGGAATATAATCAACAAGAGCAGTCACTCCCGAGCGCGCCATTACCTTCGCCTGTGCGTGCAAAGCATGAACTCGGTTTTCCCAACTTACCAGCTCATTTTTTTCAACCACTGACTTGACCCACTCCGTAAAACCACTTCGACGAGGTACTTGCCATTTGAGAGCCGAAAGACTGAGATGGCAATGAGCGTTGACAAACCCGGGAATAACAAGACAGTCTGACAAGTCAATCAATTCACCCTCTACAGGACTTCTGGTATCCGAAAAAACTTCTCGGATGCGTCCGCGCTCAACAATTAGTTGACCATTTTCCAAGGGTTTGGAATTTGTCATCGGAAGTAACGCGCGGAAACGAATTGTAATAGTATTCATGGCTGGCCTCATCAAGTAAGCAAGTAGAAGTAGCGGCTAAATAGAATCAGTTATTTTTATAAAAATTTGCACCAAGGTACAGCACGCTTCCCTCTACTTTCTAGCCTATAAACAAAGATTTTTTTTATTTGACTATACATACAGTCGTTTTTTATTTACATCTACAGGAAGTCTTTGTATATTAATGCATTAGGGGCAGACATCCCAAGTCCCCACACAACTGATTCACTGGCTGGTTTTCTTGCCCCACCTAAACACCAAGACAAGTTTTTTTGGCTCTTTGGATAACCAATTTAAAAAACTATGATTCTCCTTCCATGACTACCAACCTTTACCAGCAAAACATATACGGTCTTCTTGGCGTTAGCTATAACGCCACTCAAAAAGAAATTAATGAAGCTTACGATCGGATGATCAAACATTTTGATTCTTCAGCCGTAAACTTCTCTTATGAGATGCAACCTTCTCTTGAGGAACGCATCGCATTGGTCCAAGAAGCATACGACACTTTGTCCAACGACAAAAAACGTTCAGCCTACGACCAATCAATTAACACTCAAGCGACCAAGATAACTCCCAACTCAGTTCAGGCAGCTGGACACCAAATGAAGTTATCACTAGATAGAAACAAACAGCATAATCAAAAATCCACGCGACTGAATGTTTACCAAGACTATTACGGGTTTTCGGAAAAACCATTCGACCTGACTCCAGATCCAAAATATTTATACCTAAGCCCTAAGCATAAGGAAGTCTTAGCTCACCTTGTATATGGGCTACAAGAAAATAATGGGTTTCTTAAGATTATAGGGGAAGTAGGAACGGGGAAAACCATGATCTGCCGAAGTTTTCTGCGGGAACTCCGCACCGACTTTAGTATCGCCTACGTATTTAATCCGGCAATTAATGAGCTAGAACTTTTACAAACTATAAACTCGGAACTAGGCCTACCTTATGAAATGGATAGCAAAAAAAAGCTCGTGGATACTCTCAATGTCTTCCTGTTAAGCGAGAGAAAAAAAGGGCACCGAGTAGTTGTGATAATCGACGAAGCACAGGCTTTACAGGTAAAAGTATTGGATCAATTACGTCTGCTGTCAAACCTAGAAACAGACACAGAAAAATTGATACAGATTGTATTGATCGGTCAACCGGAACTTGATCAGCTACTAAAAAAAAGCGGGCTACGTCAACTACGCCAACGCATCACCATAAGCTGGGAACTTTTACCACTTAACCGTGATGAAACCAGAGGGTATATCCAACACCGGATTAATGTAGCCTTAGGCAAAGGCAGGGTCCAATTTGCGCGTTCTGCAGTCGAGCTAATTTATAAGTATTCCCATGGTATCCCACGCATGATCAATGTCCTAGCTGACCGCTCCCTGCTTATTGCATACACAATGAATACCAAAAAAATCACCCCAAAAATTGTGCGCCCAGCCGTGAAAGACGTTGGAGGGCTCACTCCACTTCCAACTTGGATTGGTACTTTTGGAAAAAGTGTTCTCCCTTGGTTGCTGGCTCTGAGTATCCTTTTATTTGGTGCTAATTATTTGATACTTCCAGATTTCACCAAAGCAAATCGAGAAGAAAAAGATATTAATTTATTAATTAAAGAAAACCCTATCATCACTAATGGTCACATTTCACCAAAGACTCGGGGACCTATCATCGAGTTACCCCAGGCCGAGACTTCAGCGCTAAAAGAACTGGAACCCGTAACACATAACAACAAGGCTAATGTTCAAAACGCATCATCGGCAATTGAACTGTTAAAAGCTCGTCGCATCCCCAGTACCAAACCACTCATTATTTCTCAACAGGATAAACTAGTAACCTACCTTGCAAGTTTGTCTCTCAATGAAAGCCGATTAGAAGCAACCAACTGGATTCTTAAAAAATGGAATATAGAGATCGCCTCTTATCAAAATAAAGGCGGGTCTCTCTTAAAGGCTATTGCCGAGGAACAGAAACTTTTAGCATATGATTTAAACGCAAACTTTGACAAACTTGCTGTTTTTAATTATCCAGCAATTCTAGAAATTGCCCTTCCTAACACTCAAGGAACAAAATATCTTTCGCTAGTTTCTATAAATGGAGAGGACGGAATATTTGGTTCGGTGGATCGGATAGAGATGCCCCTTAAAGTAATTGACCTTATGTGGACACATAAAGCCATTATTCTATGGAAGGACTTTGAAAGTCTACCAGAACGTTTTGGAACAGGCTTTGAGGGTAAGCAGGCTATCTGGTTGCAAAAAAACCTGCGGTTGCTTGGATTCTTTAAAGGAAGGGAAGCACCTTCTTATGGCCCCAACACCCAATTATCAGTAGCCAAATTCCAGCGCAAACATCACATTAAAGACGATGGCCAATTTGGCACGGAAAGCAAAATTATGTTGTACGGCCTGTCAAGTATTTACCAAACGCCAAGGCTCCTTAATCCATGAGCACCATCCTAAAAACTCTGAGGAAACTTGAAGAGGATAAAAACACCCTTGACCAGAAACTCGACCTGAAGGGAATGCTCCTTAAAGAGGATATCACTTCCCAAAAATCAATAAAATCGGATCGGCGTAATTTTTTTCTACTGATGGCAATGGCTACTGGTTTATTGATTACAGGAATAGCTTTTTATCCCTGGGTACCAAACTACGAAACACCAAGTTCGCCCAAACATGTTCTTAATAAAACACCAACACAACAAACAACCCTGTCCAAAGATTCATTCAGGCCTCACGCTTTTGAAGGGGTTCCTATGGAGGCAATTTCAAGCAACGAATTAGTCTCGAAGACAAAACCTAATAAAAGTCTATCATCTAAGCTACTTACTAAACTACTACCTGAAAAAACTATCCCCGTCTCAACCTCTAGCGACATCGAAGAAACTAAAAGGTTTACAAATTTTACGCAATCCACAGTTGCTTTGGCAAAAGAACAACCCGCTATACTACCCACTATTCAAAGTGGGTATATCCCAGGTATTAAAATCAAGGGAGTCATATTTTTTGATGAGGGCAGTTCATCCAACCACATTATCGCGACCACAGAAAATAATAGTAATTTGAAGCTACGGGCAGGCGAGACTGTTCAAGGCGCAATTTTGAAATCTATTCATCCCAACCATGTAATCTTTTTTCACCAAAATCAGTTGATCAAAGTGGGTATTGGTCGATAGTTAATTCTGCTACAACTGCTCATGATTTTTTAATCCTACTCTCGCACTTCCACAATCTGTATATTTAGAATTTTAAAGCTGGCAATTCGTTGAAACTAATTTGAACACCTGTAAAACCTTCTGTTAATAGAACATCAATCACCTGCTTAATTGCCGTTACATGTCTCCTGCGGGATTCAACCCCATCAAAGTGAGGATCTTCTTCCTCAATTGTTATTACTCCTGGACCAGCATAGTTACAATAAAATGCCCCCAACGGATGGGGCCGATGCTTCGAATCTAATTCGGAGCATGCGTTAACAATGATCATAAATAAGCTTCCCTCAGGGTCAGGGTAAACCTCAAATAACCCACCATTTTTCACATTATTGCTACTGCAAAAATCAACTATACGGAACACATCTTCTGGGGATGCAGTCCGGTAAACACTATGCATAGTACAACTCCATAAGGGGTTAGTGCTTTTTTAACTTGCTAAAATCAACAAGGAATTGCGCCACACGCCTATGATTATAACTTTATAGAATATTTTTCGGGAAAGATATATTTTTACTAGCGCAATCGTATAATATTCCAAGCGACAGTAGTTGAGTTGACTTTTTTAAAAGTGTTTGATAAACAGGCAGTTATGAAATTTCAAGATGTTTTTATCTCATTGCAAAACTATTGGTCGTCACGTGGATGCGCTATTCACCAACCTTATGACATTGAAGTTGGAGCAGGGACATTTAATCCAACCACTTTTTTTCGTGTCCTTGGCCCTGAACCTTACAACGCAGCCTATGTGGAGTCTTCCCGCCGACCTACAGATGGAAGGTATGGGAAAAATCCCAACCGTCTGCAACATTATTATCAATATCAAGTAATCCTGAAACCCTCACCTGATGACGCTCAAAATCTCTACCTAGATAGTCTTGTTTCATTAGGGCTTGACCCTAACAAACACGATATTCGATTTGTAGAAGATGATTGGGAGTCCCCCACACTGGGTGCTTGGGGATTAGGTTGGGAGGTATGGTTAGACGGAATGGAAATCACCCAATTTACGTATTTCCAGCAAGTAGGGGGAATCGACCTTTCACCTGTCACCGTGGAATTAACTTACGGCTTAGAACGCATCGCCATGTATCTGCAAAATGTCGATAATGTATATGACCTTCAATGGAGCGACGATATAAAATATGGCGATGTTCACTTAGAAACAGAAAAACAGTTCTCCAGTTTTAATTTTGAGGCCGCCAACAAAGAGCGGTTTCTTAAATGGTTCGAAATGTACGAAGATGAAGCGTTTGAACTTTTAGAAAAAAACCTCGTTTTACCTGCGTATGATTTTACATTGAAATGTTCTCACGCATTCAACCAACTCGATGCTAGAGGTGCCATTAGCGTCACGGAACGCACAGGATACATAGGGCGCGTCAGAAAACTTGCTCGTCTCTGTGCCCAAGAATACGTCTGCCAACGCAAGAAAATGGATTATCCTTTACTAAAAAAATCTCCCGCCTAGCGTGCATTGTCCAAAAAGGTTTTCAATTTACAACATCAAGAAAAGTGGATTCTGCTTTTTTCTTGATAAATAAGCTACTTCAACTATCATCAAGCCTTTATGCCTAGAATGTAGCTTGTCTAAACTCGGCCTTAATATAGTTGTTATTTATTTTTTTCGATTAATAGATTTTCGTTAACTAATGCCAGAACTATTTCTAGAAATTGGTGCAGAAGAAATTCCGTCTCGTTTCATGAGTCTAGCCTTAGGCTACCTTGAACAAGAAATACCATCTTTTCTAAAAAAAAACAGGATTCGGGCCAGCAAACCTCGAGTTATGGGGTCGCCGCGACGCCTAGTAATTTCGTTTGATGAGGTTGGCAATCAACAAGAGGATATTGTTGAGACTCACTTCGGCCCCAATGTCAAATTAGCTTATGACGAAAAAGGAAATCCGACCAAATCGGCTCTAGGGTTTGCCCGCGGAAAAGGCATAGATCCGTCTCAACTCACTCTTGAAAATACACCCAAGGGAGAGGTAGTGTGCGCCCGAATAGAAAAAGCAGGGCAACCCACCTCAACTATTCTAAATAATTTTTTTCCTATTCTCATAAGCAAGATACCCTTTCCGAAAAAAATGCGCTGGGGCAGTCGGGAAACCCCGTTCGTTAGACCCCTCCACTGGATTGTTGCACTTTTTGGATCAAAACCTCTAAGTTTCAGCTATGGAGGGATACCCTGTGCTGACGTTTCACGTGGACACAGATTCATGCGTTCTGATTTCTTTAAAGTAAATGGAATGGTCGATTA
The DNA here is from genome assembly GCA_029937655.1 of Nitrospinaceae bacterium. GTDB lineage: Bacteria > Nitrospinota > Nitrospinia > Nitrospinales > VA-1 > Nitromaritima. The sequence continues at coordinate 20,508 of JAPYPK010000009.1, read as the reverse complement.
CCTTAAATCATGCGAAAAACATTTTCTTATGATAGACCCCGAAGTTAGAAAAAAATCTATTGTTGACCAAATCAAGTCGCTTGCTAATGAAGTGGGAGGTGCCGTAAAACTAGACCCAGAGTTACTAGAAGAGGTCAATTATCTAGTCGAGTACCCTTTTGCGATCAGAGGAAATTTCGAAAAACATTTTCTTGAATTACCTCGCGAGTTACTTATTACCACAATGAAGTATCATCAAAAATATTTTCCATTAGAAAATAAGCATGGTGACTTGTTGCCATATTTTATTACTATTAGCAACGTCCAACCCGGACCAGGCGGAGAAATTTCGCGTGGGAATGAACGAGTTCTTCGAGCTAGGCTTCAAGATGCTCGGTTTTTTTTTGATGAAGACAGAAAAAAAAGATTAGAAGACTTTGTGGAGTTATTAAAAGACGTAACCTTTCAAAAATCTCTCGGAACTTCATATGAGAAAGTAAACCGTATTGTTGCTCTTACCGAGTTTTTAGCAACTGAAGTTTGCCCAAAAAAAATCAAACAAGCATCTCGTGCCGCATGGCTTTGCAAGGCAGACCTAGTCACTCAAATGGTGTATGAATTTCCGGAACTACAAGGGGTAATAGGTGGTTATTATGCTGAGCACTCGGGAGAAGATTCTGAAGTTTGTCTAGCCATTAAGGAGCATTACCGGCCCGCTTTTTCTGGAGACTCCCCTCCTTCTAACCCAGTAGGGTCCATTGTTTCTATCGCGGATAAGTTAGACACCATTCTTGGTTGTATAGGGGTGGGGCTTCTTCCGTCTGGTTCAGAAGATCCTTATGGATTAAGGCGACATTCCCTAGGTATTATTCGAATCATAACAAGCCAAAATTGGCAAGTTTCACTAGATGCGCTAATCCAGAAAGGCATAAACCTGCTTAAGGGTAAGACTAAACTAACTTCTGACGAAATTCACATGCATACCCAGGTTTTATTTTCGCAACGATACAAAACTATTTTAATCGGTGAGGAGTATCCTTACGATGCTATTGATGCGGTATTATCTGCGGATATAGACTCACTAGTGGACGTTAGGCAGAAGGTGGACGCGTTATCCGATTTAAAAAAACAACCTTACTTTGAACCTCTCGCTACAACTTTCCGCCGGGTAGTTAGCATATTAAATGATGAATCGGATGGTGATATCCAAACATCCCTACTAAGTGAACCGGCAGAAAAAAAACTTTACGATGAGTATAAGCGCGTTAAAGAACCTGTAGAAAACCATCTAAGCAAAAAACAATTCCCCCAGGCTCTGGAAAAAATTGTCCAGATCAAAGAAACTGTGGATGAATTTTTTGCACACATTATGGTCATGACCAAGGAAGACAAGCTTAGAAAAAATCGACTTCGTTTGTTAAAGCATATCTCTCTTCTATTTTCAAACATTGCTGACTTCTCTAAAATTGTGCTCAAATAAACTTTAAAAAATCGGTTGACTAAAGGCGCGACAGTTATCCATAATCTTTAAATTCCTGTTTTAAACTATGACAACCGATTGAAACTTGCATTTGCTTGATTGTTTCTCTAGGATTTAATTCAAGCACCCCACTATTTTTTTAGGTTTTAAAATTTCTGTTTTCTAAAAGTTCATTAAAATAAATGATGTGGAAAAGTCGAATCAAGTATTCCCTTATTCCACGCAAAGCAATATTGGAGTTTACATATGAAAATCTCTATTACCGGGGTGACTGGCTTAGTCGGGTCCCATTTAGTTAAATTATTATCTGCTCCTAATGCAGACGGAAGTAAGAATGATATTAAAGCCCTTATTCGGGAAGATAGTATCGTCGACCATTTAAAAACTTATGAGGATGTGGATTATGTTATTGGAGGTCTTGAAGACAAAGAATCTCTCCAACAATTGGTAGAGGGGTCAGAAGTATTGATTCACCTAGCTCACTTTCCTGGTCCTGCTAAGACCGAAGATGAATATGTCACAGCCAATGTAAACGGTTCGTACGACCTTCTTCAAGCGGCAAAAAACGCAAAAGTGAAACAAGTTATTTTTATGAGTGCCTGCGCAGTTTTTGGAACGATTCAACCTTCGATTGACGAATCCAACCCACTCGATGAGTCCCACCCGGTTCAACCCAGCTCACTTTATGGGGCAATTAAATCATCAATTGAATCCTTTTGTTTCTTTTACGCACGAAACCGTGCCTTTGATATCACCATTCTCCGCCCCGTGACGATTTATGGCGTACGACCAGACCTTCCTAAGTCTGAATGGTTTGAAACTGTAGACTTCCTATCTACTAACTATAACGTGGATGTCAAAGGTAGCACTAAATATGTCTCTATCGACGCTGTGTGTCAGGCAATCACAAAAGTTTTGGGTAATAGTGACGCCGCGGGGAAAATTTATCATTTAATTGATGGTCATATTCATAATCTTGAATTAGGTAGGATGATTTCTGAAGTAGTCGATTCATTTGGAGAAGTTGAAGGTGTTATGGGTGAAGAGGGTAAACCTATGTCAAATCAGGCAGCCCTAGATCTAGGAGTTGAATTTAAAGGTCTAGAAGGTATTAAGGAATATGTTAAACGTATTCATGAATTACAAAAAACATTCGGAGGGGAACGCAATGTTGAAAACTGGTAATTTCTTAAAAACCCTAAATGTTATCTTCTAAAGTTTTTTCAGAACTCCTTTCTAAAAAAGGATTTAATTTTTACGCAGGTGTTCCTTGCTCCCTTCTTTCTGGATTGATTCGCATTATTGATGATGACCCAGAGACACCTTATTTCCCGGCAGTGAGAGAGGATGCTGCTGTAGGACTTTGTGCCGGTGCCTACCTTGCTGGGAAGCTTCCCGTTTTGCTGATGCAAAATTCTGGTTTGGGATACTGTCTCAATGCTTTTACTTCTTTGAACCTAATTTATAAGATCCCAGTACTTGTAATCATGAGTTGGCGGGGTGAAGACGGGAGCGACGCACCGGAGCATATTATAATGGGAGAAATCAATCAGAAGCTGTTGAAAACTTCCAACATGGAGTATTCTGTGCTGTCTTCTGAAAATTATGAGGAATCCCTAAATACTGCTTGTCAAAAAATTGAGGATGGCCTTCCATATACTTTACTGGCTGGGAAAGGATATTTTAATGAAGGGCACTGAGGCTTTTAAAGAAATTATTCCTCTCCTGACAGATGAACCAGTAATCCACGCTAACGGTTACATTTGTCGCGAATCTTTTAATATTAAAGACCGAGAGAAAAACTTCTATATGATCGGGTCTATGGGGCTAGCTTCCTCAATCGGACTTGGGGTCGCCATAAATCGTCCAGATCAAAAAACGATCATTATTGATGGAGACGGAAACGTACTTATGTCTATGGGAACATTGGCAATGATTGCAGCTGCTGCCCCAAAAAATCTTCTTCATATTGTTATTGACAATGAGGCCTACGAATCGACAGGAAATCAGAGGTCTCTATCAAACTCGGTATCTTTAGAAAAAGTTGCCCAAAGCGCCGGATACCTTCAAACAAAAAAGGTCACAAACAAAAATCAGATAAGGGAGGCGTTTCAAGAACTAATGGAAAAAGATGGACCATCTTTTCTTTTAATCAAAGTTGAACCTTCTTTTGATAAATCGACAGGGCGAGTACACCACACTCCAGAAGAAATCACCGCACGCTTCATGAAAAGTCTTAGCCAACCCAAAAACTAAAGATTAACGATACTTTTTACCAACAAGCCAAGATAGCTTCAATTCTTATAGACTAATCGTGTAGGTATTATTTCTTGAGTAGGTAGGGTTTGCTAACAAACCACACCGCTTGGATGGAATAATGGGGAATCTACCAAAAAAACCAATACAGTTTTTTGGTTAAACATCCACATCTATATCTTCGTTGCCTCCAGAAGCATCGATCAAATTATCCAAGTTTTCTTGAATAGCTTGCTTCAAGCGAAGTTCTTCTTCCTTAGGAATTTGGCGCACTACCTTTTGGGTCTTACCATCTACAATCTTAACAATTATTTGATTACTATCCGTCACATCGATTTTTCGCAATTCGGATCCAGTTGAGCCAGCATTGTTACTTTGCGTTTGCTGGCTAACTGCTGCTTGTCCACGCTGTGACAATGAGACTGTATCGCTTCGTTGGCCTGTTGTTGACCCGCCAGAAGACACCTTGCTTCCCTCCGAAGAAAGCTTCTGATCTACCTGAACTGAACTTTTTTCTACCGGCCCTATTGCTTGAGAGTCCATAACATCAACCTATTTAAAATCATTAAAATCAATAACACATCAGCCTAAACTAACCTTAATAACAATGTTTGCTGACTTTTCCACCGTTTTTGAGCAGTGGTAAAACTTCCCACATCCTCTGTAACGGTTAGTTTTATTAAAACTTTAGTCTTTTTTAAATAATTTTAATCAAGTGATGTCTTTTTGTTTAATTCTTATAATCATAGTTTTTGTGATTCGTTTTTAAAATGGTCTGAGTGATTTTGAACAACTAAAACTTGCCTCCTTGCCTTCACTTACAAATCATTGAAGTATATCTAGGTAGGGGGTATTATACACCTTCCAATTTTTCAAAATCATGACCCTTCTGAGATTCCGTGTATAAATGAGAGAGTTTGCGAATATCCTGAAATATGCTCGCCCGTACACTAAGAGTATTGTATTTGCCTTTGCGTGCCTTATTTTGACGTCAATGATTAGCTTAACTTTGCCTCTTATTGTAAGAAATATGATCAATGCAGTTGTAGTCTTAAAAAATGCGGACATTTTAAATACCCTGACACGAGACCTGGTAATTATTATTTTACTCCAAGCTGCTTTTGCCATCACGCATAATTATATTTTTGGTTTCATCGGACACCGCGTTACGGCCGATTTTAGGATTGAACTTTTTTCTCATATTCAGTCTCTTTCTTTGCGGTTTTTCCAAAACAGACGCGTCGGTGAAATTTTGTCCAGAATGAGTAATGACATCACTGTCATTCAAAATGCTTTGGTATCAATTCCTGTCGCCGTTTTACGACAAACGATCACCTTAGTAGGGGCATTAGCTATCATTTTTTATCTAAATTGGAAACTTACAGGTTTAATCCTTCTTGTTTTACCTCCCTTGATGTTGTTCGCACGTATTTTTGGGAAACGTCTGCGCGGCCTTTCAGAAAAAGTACAAGATAAAATTGCGCAAGCATTGGTTGTACTTGAGGAAGTTGCCTCTTCTATTAAAATTGTAAAATCCTATACTCGCGAACCTTACGAAAAAAAACGGTTTGAAGGTGAAATCGAGAGTGCGTTTGAACAGTCTATTGGGAAGGTACGTATCTCATCTTCGTTTGGTCCATTGATCTTAGGTCTTACTTTTCTTGTCTCGACTATATTGATTTGGTACGGAGGTCAACAAGTCATGCAAGGAACTACAACACCTGGAGAGTTGGCCGCCTTTTTTCTATACGCGTTAATTATGGCTGGCCCAATCGGGACTTTTGTTAAAATATATACCCAATTACAAGAAACTTTGGGTGCCATGCGTAGAGTTAATGAGATTTTAGATACCAAGTCTTTGGTCAACAACCCAGAAAACCCTATCAAACTTACGTCTCTTAAAGGTCATGTCTGTTTTAGTGAGGTGATATTTGGTTATGAAGAAAACACACCTGTTCTAAACAATATAAGCTTTGAAATCCATCCCGGGAAAACAGTTGCTTTAATTGGACCCAGTGGCGCAGGGAAATCTACCATAGTCCAACTACTACTTCGATTTTTCGATCCACAATCTGGGGAAATTCAAATAGACGGAGATGACTTAAAATCTCTTGACCTAGAAAGTTATCTAAGTCAAGTCGCCTTGGTACCTCAAGAAACCCTGTTATTTGGTGGAACTATTCGGGAAAATATTCTTTACGGGAAACTTGATGCTACAGACACAGAAATGATAGAAGCCTCAAAATCAGCCAATGCGCATGAGTTTATCATTAATTTTTCTAATGGTTACGACACCCTAGTTGGTGAAAAAGGAGCCAAGCTTTCTGGAGGAGAGCGTCAGAGAATATCCATTGCGCGCGCTTTACTCAAAAATCCCAAGGTTCTCGTCCTTGATGAAGCAACCTCGGCTCTGGACAATCAATCTGAAATGCTAATTCAGGAAGCTTTAGAACAACTAATGGTAGGGCGTACCACTTTCATAATCGCCCACAGACTAAGCACCGTTCACAATGCAGACAAAATTATTGTCATGGACAAGGGAAAAGTTGTCGAGTCAGGAGTACATAAGGAATTGATGGCAAACGAGGGTTTATACCATCACCTTTACACCATGCGGCTTATCGAAGCTGAACCCCCAAGCGAAGCTCCCGTTTAGAACAATCTTTCTTAGCACAATTAATCAGTTTATTTCCTACCGCTTAATAACCTCAGCTTAATCCTAACAGTCTAAACCAATAATAATCACCATTGCATAAAACTGGAAAGCCATTATTTATAATAGCTTTTCCTGAAGTGTTTTGAGTTTGCACCGGTAAGTCCACACGAGATCTACTTTTAATTTGTCTCTAATTAAAGCTATTAACATTTCCGCTATCTGAAAAAGAAAAAAGATAGATCTATCTATCCAGCCTATCGGGGCATCATTAAGACAGAATTCTGCACCAAAAAGACCGGGTGAGCCACCCAGCAGCGAAAATGTTATTAGTAAGTTTGGTCAAAGCCTAACAGAAGAAAACAGACCTCAATTCTTGCAAAAGTTTCTGAACTATAGGAATCCGGGGCACCTTTCATGAGGTTAAGTATACTGTTGACACTTTTCTAAAAAAACTGGTATCGATCCTCCAAGCAAAGGGGGAACATTTATCGACACAATAACGTAATCCACCTCTATAATTCTATGTGCCTAGGTTTTGTTGATCCTCTGACTTTGGCAAAAGAATTTGAAACATTCCTATCATTTCTTTAAATTCATAATTTTTAGCGAGATAACTATAAATAAGCGGAGTATAATTAGCTAATCGTCTATCTTCCTTTCCGTCAATCGGGATATCCACAAAAACTATTACTTTTGGTGGGCTTGCTTGCAATTGTCCTATTATTTTTTTCTCATCTGTTTCATTAAGCATTCCAGGTAAAATCCAGTCATAGGCTGTTGGGTTTATGCGGTCTGTCAAAAAATAAAAAATAGGGTTTAAGGGTAAAGCTAGAATAGGATCACCTGCCTCGGAATATTCTTCAATGCGATTTACTACTTTTTCAATCCATTCAACTTCAGCAGGATTCGTATAAGCTTTTACTCTAGGCATATCCAGCAAAGCTGTTTCCTGCTTCACTGCACCTATTGTCCCCGCGTAAAAACCATGGTTTACATTCATTTCATAAAAAAATAAAAATGGTAGGAACACGGTAACCACATTAACAGCCGTCTCACGGCTGACTACTAAAGCTCCTGATCCCTTTGTCGATAACTCCAATAATGAAAGCAGACGACTCCGAGTGAGATAAAGAATATAACAAAATAAAATATAAGCCGGAGGAAGGGTTCGCAAAAGATTATCAAACCCAGCCCTCCACAAAACCAACCCATACGCACAAATCCCAATTAACAAAATAGACACGACATGCAGGTCGATAGTTTCAATCCCCTTTTGCTTAATTATTTTTATAGTAAGAAAAAATGCCGTCCCCGCATAAACCCACACCGGAATGTAAAAAAGTAACCGCTGAAACATTTCATGCGACCCCAACTCACTCCATAACGAAAAAAATGGGAAAAGGCTAGGGAATGGGTTCCCCCACACCTGATAAGACCCTAAAACCATATTAACGGCTAAGTTAAAAAAATCTTTTTTATATAAAAAAGATAATGCGGGGGTTAGAGCTAAAACAAACAATCCTATGCTTATCCAGAACTTGGTTCGGCCTATAAAAGAAACTTGATATTCCTGCTTTACGGAGCGCTGCTGTTTTGTTTTAAGAAAAAATTGAATAATAAAAACTGCAACGCTACATAAAAGGGAGAATAGTGCGACCTCGAACTTAAAAAACCCACTCAGTAAAATGGCTCCAGCTAAACACAAGTATCGTTGGAATTTAACTCTTTCCACACAACGCACTAACAAATATAAATTAAAAATACAAAAGAAAGTAAAAAACCGATTGTAATACATGGCAGGTGCTGAAAGCACAAACACCCCTGCAAGAAAAGCAAAACCCTGTGGCATGATGCGACGGCAAATCGCGTAAACCATAAAGATCATGATTGGAGTTATTAGAATTACCCCAATACGAAGACTCTGAATGCTCACTCCAAACAGTTTAAAAAAGATTGCTCCATAGATATAGCGCCCTGAAAGATATCCACTGGGATTAAAATCTTCCATCGCTTTCTCACCGTTTAAAGTCCGAAGAGTTCCATTGGCATACCCTCCCTCGTCCCACACATTGAGGCCATACTCAGAAAATGAATATAAATAGGCGACTAACACTAAATAAATTAGAGCTAACCACAGTGGTTTTAACGAATAACTATTCATAGAAGAAATAGGAGTATTTTTTTATTCCTATGGAGGAAGTCTCCATTACGGAAGGTGCGATTTCATTTCTTGGATTAGTTCAATATGGTCCCTTGCCAGGTCAGATAGGTTTTCTTTTCCATGAGAACTGACACGTATTTGTTTTTTAAAATCTATAATTTTTTGTGCAGAGTGCTCAATTAATTTTTTATCTATATGTCCCCTCTTGATATCTTGGATCATTTGATTTTGCAGTGATAAAGTTTTTTTTCTATCGTGGCAAATAAGATAAAGATCCACCCCTGCGATAGATCCAAGCCTTGGAATTGATTCAAATGTAATATTTTTTTCCACCGCTTTCATCTCCAAATCATCAGTAATAACAAGTCCATCAAAACCTAACTTTTCTCGCAAAATACTTTTCAAAATAATTGGAGAAAAAGTGGCTGGTAGTTTATCGTCCCATGCTGAGTATATAACATGAGCGGTCATGACTACTTTTAACCCGTGGTCGATAGTCTGAGCAAAAGGTTCTAGTTCAATTTTTTCTAGTGAGTCCGCGTCACGATTGACATAAGGCAACTCAAGGTGTGAATCTCTGTCAGTGTCACCATGACCCGGGAAATGTTTTCCGACAGGGATAACACCTGTTTCCTGAATCCCAGCTATAACAGCTTTACCCATACGACCTGCCCGCTCTGGAGTGTCACTTAAGGCCCGTGTTCCAATTATTGGGTTTGCTGAATTTGTATTCACATCAAGAACCGGTGCATATACCATATTTATTCCTACTGATTTCATTTCTCGTCCAAGCGCTAACCCAAATCTATGAGCAAGTGATTCAGATTCAGCCTGTCCCAGACAGCTTGGTTGTGGAAAATCACTGAAAGGACTTTTCAGTCTGGCCACTCTCCCTCCCTCCTGATCTACAGAAATAAATAATGGAACCGAAGCGGGACATGACATTGCTAAAGACTGAAGATCGTTTATCAACCCGATCAATTGATCAGGGTCTTCAAAGTTGCGCTCAAATAAGATGAGCCCTCCAATACGACAATTTACAATCAACTCCTCCAACTCTGAATTGAGGCAGGTGCCAGCAAACCCAGTGATGATCATTTGTCCTGTTAAATCTTTTAGGGAAAGGGTGGTATTCAAATTTCTAGGGCCCGAATTAGCTTTTGATCTAAGCCTTTTCAGAAGGAAGTTGGAGTTAAAAACTTAAAGATTCTAAAAGCAGACCATCTGCCAAACCAAAAAAAGCTGGAATATAGACTCGGCTGTTTAGAAGTAGCGTTACCGTTCTTTAGACCACTATGTTAACATAAGTTATATAGCTTAATTTTCATCATAAAAAAATATATGCCCCGTAGAGTAGTAGTTACCGGTTTGGGTGCAATGAGCCCAAACGGGATAGGTAAAAAAGCATTCTGGACAAACACCTGCAATGGTATCAGCGGAATCCGGCGTATTTCAAGCTTTGACCCTACCACTTTATCTTGCCAAATAGCAGGAGAAGTTCAAGGTTTTGACCCCTCAGAATATTATTCAGAGACAGACCTTAAAAAACTTTCCCGATCCGTACCGTTAGCAATTGCCGCTTCAAAAGAAGCGCTCCATGATTCTGCCATAGACCTGGCCCAATTCAATGAAGAGGATTTTGAAAGCCTAGGTGTCATTGTAGGCACAGGCGGTTCCGGATTTGATTTTTCTGAAAAACAGTTTGAAATATTTTTTTCTGACCAAAAGCATAAAATCAGCCCATATGCTATTTCAAATTCGTTAGTTGGAATGCTTTCAAGTGAAATTTCTATGTATTTTGGTCTTCAGGGACGAAGCCATGTACTCTCAAACGGATGTACTAGCTCTACAGATGCCATCGGATATTCATTTAATACGATTCGTTCTGGACAGGAAGACTGGATTTTAACTGGAGGTGTTGAGGCTTGCGTTACTCCCGCGATGATGGTTGGTTTTGAACGAATGCGAGTCAACCCAACTCATTACAATGATGACCCGACACGCGGTTCTCGTCCCTTCAATCTTGACCGGGAGGGCTTTGTATTATCAGAAGGAAGTTGGATGATGATCCTTGAAGACCTTGAACACGCCAATCAACGCGATGCACCAATCTATGGCGAGGTTCTTGGGTACGGATCAACCTGCGATGCATATCACAGGGTAGCTATTATGCCTGATGGCAAGCAATCAACCCGAGCCATTCACTTGGCGCTTAAAGATGCCAAGATAAATAAGGAACAAGTAGACTACATTAACTTTCATGGAACTTCCACAATCGTCAACGATAAGGTAGAAACGCTCGCGGTTAAAAACTTATTCAACAGTCTATCACCTAAAATCCCAGTCAGTTCAACTAAGTCTATGATCGGTCACCCTCAGGGCGCATCAGGAGGGCTCGGTGTTTCAGTTTCTTTACTTTCCCTGTATAACAATTTTTTAACACCAACCATTAACCAGGAAAATCCTGACCCAGATTGCGATTTAGATTACGTCCCAAATAAGGGGCGGGAAAAAAACCTGAACATTGCTATAAGCAATTGTATATCTTTTGGAAGTAAAAACTCAGCGCTCGTTCTGGGAAAGTTTTCGAGATAAAATAACCCCTCATTTGATTAGTTAATAATCACTGCATAACAAAACCTTGTCAGGGAAAATCAACGGTAAGGCATCTTGTTACCCTGAAGTTGACTCTCTATGTCCTTTTCAAACTGGTTTTCTACCCGCACAAACTCTTCAAATTCTCTCGGGCTTTTAAACTCAAATGAACGTGGTTCCTTTTGCCCACAGATCTCTTCATCTTGGTCAACCATTAATATGTTTTTCTCTACTGAACGAATTGTGAATTTTTTACGCGTCTTAAATTTTTCAAAAATTTCTCTATAAACAGGATCTAAATTGAGTGCCATAATAATGCTCCATGGGTTATCTGTTTCTAACAATGTGTAATTTCACACTTAAACTCTTGATAGGGTGAAAAAATAGACCATCTACAAATTATACCTGAGAGGTATCATAGGTCTCCAAAAATATAAATTAAAATATTTTTCTTATTCTAAAAAACTTTCTTCTTACAACGGTATGTGTTACTTTATCTTCAAGAATTTTTTGAGCCAAAAAGATCTTTCCTGCAGATAAAACCTTTTCTATTAACAATATTCATAGACACAAAATTTCTTTTAACAAACACTAAATAGTGGTTACTGGTTTACCCCAATATCTCCTACCCCAACACTTTGTAAAAAGATTATTAAAGCTATGGCCGCCAAGTTAACCCTGAATAAATTAGCAGAAAACTTAATCCTTCAGTCCAGCACTTCTTTTTCTTCCGATGATTTTGAAAAAAGTATTCTAGAAATATGGCGTCAAGAAATACCTGTCTCCACCCTAAAAAGATTAAAGAAAAAATTATCCACCCATAATGATTTAATTGAAACGAAGGGAAATGATTTTTTGCCTATTCCTGTCGCTTTGCAAAAAATTAAAAACCTGTCTTTATCTGTTCGCTTAAATAGTTTTGAAATAAATAAAAAAGTTTTTTTTCCAGGACATAGACTCATCCCTTTTATTTCAAACAAAAAGCAAGAATCCGATCTCGCTTTTCTTTATTTAGAAGGCAAAGAAATCTCAAAGCAGAAACTACCATTTCTTATAGAAGATATTATTCCTTACTACCAATACTCTAGCCCAGCCCACTTTCCAAATGAAATCAAATTGAATCATTGGGCTCTAGCAAAAAGCTCTCTACTAGTTACCGCTTGGGACATAACTCACATCATCCAACAAAACAAACTAAAAGAGGGTGATTTTTTATGCATTAAACTTTTAGATTACGATACAGGCGTTTTCCAAGTTCAACCTTGTCGCAAAAGTATAATGCACCTATCTCGCCTAAAAATGAGATCACTATTTATCTCTATGGAAACAACCCTGAAAAAACTTTGTGAAATTGATTCGTTTTGCGCCATGGGGCTTGAAAAACAGATTCTCTGCACTTTTTATCATATGGATCAAAACTTACTAAATGTTCCCGCTTTTTCTTTGGTAGATTTTATAGAGTCACTAACTGAACTAGAAGTAGTAGCTTGTGAAGAAGGTGGAGGAAGGCTAGTTCCGGGATCCCAAAACTATCTCAACAAACCTATTTATGAAGAAAAACCTAGAGTTTCGAAAGGCGAAACCGGTTCACTTGATAAGATATTCCTAGATTTGAAGGTAGCATTCACTAAAGATGAGTTTATATCTATCCTCTATACAGTTATAGGATCCGAAGATTATAAATTAGAATCAGTTTTTAATATCTTATTTGGGGGCGAAGGAAAAGTATTTAGCAATCAAAGTCAGCACGAAAGTCTCTACAAACACCTTAGGGAACTATTAAAGAAAATTTACTCCGATTTAAATCATCCTGAATCAAAGGTAACCTCTGCTTTGCGCGATCAAACAGTTAGTATCAAACTTAGCTTGATAGAAATCTTAAGGTTTCTTGAAAAAAACGAGGTTGGGTTGAAGGATTTACCACAGGACCTTTTAGATAAAATTCACGATCTAGATCATTTTTGTAGGGAAACATTGTCCCATTTAGCTTCCCGGTCTGCCATTCCAAATCTAAAATTCATTCATGATGCAAGACTTGCTATTAAAATTATTCTCCCTCATGTGGCTTCTTTAGAAGAAGAAATTTATTCCCAGCTTGACTTCTATTAAGAATAGTTAGTTTCTATTCTCTTTATCCAGCTGGCACCGCTGTTCGACCCTTCAATCTTTAGTTTGTCGTATTTCCCCTACAAAACACCTCTACCCCTTAACACATGACCGGATGCTTCTTCCACAACAACTTTCACCATATCACCTGGGCTAATCTGTCTTTTGTCTCCAGTAAAGTTAACTGACCAGTATTGAGCATTTCTCCCCCTAAAATCGGCCCCAGATTTAAAACTTTCACTTTCTACCAAAACGTCTACTTCCTTACCTATAAATTTTTCTCCTTGTTCAAGAGTTAATTTCTTTTGTAACTCAATTGTTCTTTGTAAACGAGCCGACTTCACTGACTGCGGCACTGAATCAGGAAAATCCTGCGCTGGTGTATTAGGGCGTGGACTATAACTGAACATATAACTGTTGTTGAACTTTATTTTTTCCATTAAAACAAGAGTATCTTCAAATTCTGATTCTGACTCACCCGGATAACCCACAATGATATCGGTGGATAAACCCATATCTGGCACAGCAGTCTTAAGCTCCTCTATTATAGAAATATATTCTTCTACCGTATGCATTCTACGCATCTCTTTAAGAATACGGTTATTTCCACTTTGCACAGGAAGATGTAAATGATTTACCAAAATATCAAGGTCCTGATAAGCCGATATGCACTCGCGGGTAAAGTCTTTTGGATGACTCGTCGTGAACCGCAAACGTTCCAGGCCAGAAATCGACGCGATTCTATATAATAACTCATGAAAAGGAACTGGTCGTTTAAGTCCGCGTTTTCCATAAGCGTTGACGTTTTGTCCTAGCAAAACAACCTCACGTGCACCTCTTGATACTAAAAGTCGAACCTCTTGTTCAATCTCTTCGACTTCTCGACTTTTTTCTCGACCACGCGTAAAAGGGACTACGCAGAAGGTACAATATTTGTCACAACCTTTAATTATATTAACAAACGTAGTCGAACCTGGTTTTAGTGGAGTTTCGCCCGAAAGCTCAGGAATCTTGTAATTTGTATCCGTATCGAACTGGGTCCGCACGACCGGTACGTTCTTTTCCTTGACCTCGTCCACCAACCTAACAATATGCTCCACTCCATCAGGCCCTATAACAAGGTCAACAAAAGGCATTTTTTCCAAAAACTGTTCCCCCTCTTGCTGGGCCAAGCACCCAGTAAACCCAAGAATTAGATCGGGATTAACTTCTTTAAGTGGTTTTAAGTTTCTAGCAAGAGAATATATTTTTTGTTCTGCCTTATCTCGGATAGAACATGTATTGATGAGGATCAGATCTGCATCTTGGGCTTCTCCAGTGCGGATATAACCCGAATGAAACAGTAATAGTTCCATGCGGTCTGTGTCTGCCACATTCATCTGGCAACCAAATGTATCCAAATAAACCTGTTTCATAAAAAAGACTGTAGTCTAAAAATATTTGGCTTTCAACAGGGAATTGTATTCTTAATCGATAGGTAACCTAGCAATATGATGCCATTGGACAGAAACGCTAGAGTGCGTTTTTATTAGCAACAATACCCATTAAAAGGCAACTAAAAATGGTTTATGTTAATTAGTTAAATTTCAATAAACAAATTAGATTGATCCCTACCAATGTGAGTACTTTCATAGGATAAACGGTTCAAACACTTTTTCTAAAGTGCTAATATGGTCAGGTTTATTACTCTATAGATAATTGACCCGTACTCATGAAGCGTTTGAACATCGATCTAGATGAAAGAAGTTATGATATTTTAATCAGCCGAAATATTTTACCTCAAGTCGGCGAGTTTATTTCCAAACGACTTGAATCCAGTCGGAATATTATTATCACACACCCCTCTGTAAGAAATTTGTTTGGAGAAAAAATCGAATCAGGGTTAGCAAGTGCAGGTCATTCAT
Organism: Nitrospinaceae bacterium; assembly: GCA_029937655.1. Taxonomy (GTDB): domain Bacteria; phylum Nitrospinota; class Nitrospinia; order Nitrospinales; family VA-1; genus Nitromaritima. The sequence continues at coordinate 5,371 of JAPYPK010000009.1, read as the reverse complement.
CCGGTGTCATAGAGATCCCCGAAGGCGAAACATCAAAATCACTTCAGCAGGCAGAGCTAGTTTACGACCGGATGCTCGAGATGAACTGCGATCGAAAATCGACATTGATTGCCCTTGGCGGTGGAGTGGTAGGTGACCTGACTGGTTTCATAGCAGCTACCTATCAGCGTGGAATCCCTTTCATTCAAATACCGACCACCCTACTCTCACAAGTGGATAGCAGTGTAGGTGGTAAAACTGCGGTAAATCACCCACGCGGAAAAAATATGATTGGAGCATTTTATCAGCCTAAGTTGGTAGTAGTTGACCTTGACACTCTACAAACTCTACCCAAAAACGAATTCAGGGCTGGACTCGCCGAAGTAATTAAGTATGGAATCATAGCAGACGAGAAGTTGTTTGCTTTCTTGGAAAATAACACTAAAGAAATTCTTTCTCTCAATCGTGATTGTCTGGAACATATCATTGAGACTTCTTGCGCTATCAAAGCAAAGGTGGTTGAAAAAGATGAGCGAGAGAGCAGACATCGTATGATTCTAAATTTTGGGCATACCTTTGGACACTCCATAGAAACCCTTACCAACTATACCGAATATCTTCATGGAGAAGCATTAGCCATAGGAATGATTCAAGCGGCATGGCTTTCTGTAGAAACCGGGGAATGTTCAGAAGATGTGCCTATACGCATAACAAATCTACTGAAAAAATTTAATCTTCCCGTACATTCGCCTAATTTAAACTCTGAAGATGTCATCAGTGCAATGTATAACGATAAAAAAACCACCCATAACAAGCTTCGATTTATACTAACAAAGAGTATAGGCTCAGTTGAAATTGTTGATGACGTTCCTGAGTTGTCGGTCAAGGCGGCACTAAATAAAAACCATTAATCACTTCGCGAGCTTAAAAGAACTATCCCATCTTAATTAAAAAATTTATACCAAGAATTTTACAAAAAACACTTTTTTAAAATAATTTAAAATTTTTATATTTATCAACTTCCAAGAAAGGCCATCTCATTTTTAAATTTTCTGTATTATCCAGTGGTAGTCGAGGAAACTGCATTTATGTCGAGTCTGATGCGGTAAAAATAATTATTGATTCAGGTTTGAGCGTCAAAGAACTTGAAAGGCGCCTGAAATTAATCGACCGAACACCTGAAGAATTGGATGCCGTTTTTTTAACACACGAACACTCGGATCATATAGGTGGCGTCGGACCTTTAGTACGTAAACACTCAATACCATTATATGCTACCAATGGTACTATTCAGGCCAGTCAAAAACTAGGAAGCATCCCAGCATTCAATCCCATCCGCGCAGGTGAAACGGTTTCTCTAAATGGTCTTGAGATAGAACCCTATACTACTTCTCACGATGCGAAGGAATCCGTCGCTTACGTGATTCGATACCAAAACAGAAAACTAGGGCACGCAACCGATATGGGAATGGTTACTCATGAGGTTCGTGAAATATTGCAAAATTCTCACGTATTGCTAGTAGAATCCAACCACGATGTTGAGATGTTAGATTTTGGTCCCTATCCCTGGTCTGTGAAGCAGAGGATAAAAAGTGACCTTGGCCATTTATCTAATGAGGCCTGCGGAGAGCTATTGACAGCAGTTAAACATGAGCACCTTCAACGAGTAATATTGATGCATTTAAGCCAGACAAATAACCATCCCGAAATAGCCCATGTCACTGCGCTGCAGGCGCTAGGAAGCTGTGCTGCTCATTTAGAATTAGCTTTGCAAACCCAAGCAACGGACTTAATCGAGGTTTGAAGCAACTGTTACAACTACTCTAAGAATACTACATGTACCCACTTTCATACTATGGATATTAAGGACAAGGTTGTTGGGAGTTGGTGTGGAATGGCTGTGGGTGATGCCATGGGTCTATCCGCAAAAAGCATGAAACCAGAAACTATCCAGCAACTCTTTGGCTCTATGAATAGCTTTAAAGATGTGCGTCCGTTCATTGGGAAAGGAATTAAACGATTTAAAATGCAGGGCCTCTATGGAATACAAACTCAGGGTTCATTGGTTATTGCCGACTGTCTCCTACAAAATAGAAAATGGAACGCAGAAAAAACCATTGAATGCCTGACTAAGTTGAGTGTGGGTGGACCAGATCATTATTTTGGGGTTTATCGCCATCCCGATAAAAAATTTTCTCAATTGATCAACTCCCTAAAAGGTGCTGCACCCCAAGTATCTGACCATAATCCTGCAGACGCAACATTTTTAACTATGGGAATTCCAGCGGGACTCATCCATAGAGACCGACCCGAAATTGGTATTTCTTTAAATATTAATATCGGTTTAATGATGAGTCGTAATTTATGCGAGATCACCGGACTTGCCCTCATCGGATATCTTGTATCTAGGTTTTTACTTTTAAAACCAGAAAGTGAAGAGCCACACCATCAAGCAGAAGAAATTTTAATTACTGCTGAAGAGTTTTGTCAAAAGATCGAGAATCAAGTCGAAAAAACTGCACCCATTTTTTGGAACCAGACTTCTGAGTCAGAACGTGGATTACTTAAAAAAAGTCTCACAAGTCTTCGAGAGCGGTGGGGTTTTGATTGTGATGAGTTATTAAATTGGATCTGCCAAAACGCTTCTGGCCGGCACAAACTAAAAATTACTAGTCCCGCCCAATCCTATGTTTTAACTTTATTGCCACTATGCCTGCTTCTTGTTTTGCGCGAGGGTCGTGAATTCGGCTCAACTTTGACTACAGGTCTCAACATGGGAAAAGAAGCAGATAAGATCGGTGCTTTGGTTGGAGCTTTAGCTGGCGCGATTTATGGGTGGCATGAAATACCTGAATCGTGGCGGTCTAGCCTAGTTAATATTAAGGAAATTCTCATGCGGGGAGAAGGTTTGTTTTCTGGACGTTTTCCCAAGGCGGCGAAAGATCTTTATGAAATGGAACTGGGATTAACAACAAAAGAGTTTGATGTTGGTAGAAAATATTTTTCAAAAACGCCAGTTAATTTTTCCCGACCAACGCCTAGACCAAAGCTTTCCTGGGAGGATGGGGACAACAAAAAATCTATCATCCCAGAAAAGTCTGACGCGCTTAACTGGAGAAAATTTGAAAAAGACAAATCTAGAGCAAAAAAAGATCGTAGAAAATGCCTAAAAAATGACCCCGCCGACTATTAATTTTAATAATATAGCTCTACCCGAGAGAGTAAATGCTTAAACCAAAAAACACAAAACCGACAAGCGCAAGGTTAAAACTGATCTATTAAGAACCTTTACTAAGAACTAATCCCTAAGAAACATTCCATCGCATCAAAAGTATTGCAAGCCGAACAATGGTCAGTCCACTTATTTAAAATTTTACCGCACGCACCGCATTTAAAATTAAACATTGCCCTCTTTATTTGTCGAGTAGCATTTTCTAATGCTTTTTTAGATTTCGTTTCGTTGTGGTCTTGTTTGTAGGCATCACCCAGAATAAGAGAGGGGATAATAGCTTTCTCGGAGTCTGTATTTTCTTCGATTAATCGTATAGTTTCTTGAGGAGTCTTCTCCTCTAAACAAAGAACACCTAATAGCATGATTAGTATTTCACTAGGTCCATTTCCCGAATTCCTGATAGCTTCTTTGTATTTTTCTATCATTTCCCCCGGTTGACCCAACTCTCTATAGACCTCTTCCATTCGCATCATACAGGCTATTGACTTTGTATGAGCATAGCCTTTTTTCCATGATTTTAATGCTCCCTTTCTATCACCCGTTTTTAGGTAAGCATCTCCTAATAGAATATGTGAAGATAGACACTGGGCATTTTCCCGCAAAGATCTTTTAATTTCGGTAATTGCTAATTCAAAGCTATCATTATTGAAATAACGGACCCCACTTTTGTAAATATACTGGCCGAGCATTCTTTTTTCTTTTTCTTTTTTTTCTCTTCCTTTAGCTAGAGTAACTAGTTTTCGTTGCACTTCTACTGCCGATGGCCAATCTTCCAACTTTAAATAAACTTCTCTCATTCGACAAAGAACACGAGGGGACCTTCGGTTAAATTCTAAAATTTTCTCAAGAACCTCCATTTCTTTTTTTGGGGTTGCCTGAATGCAATAGTCCTCAGCTAAGCCGTACAAAACATTCAAGTTTTCAGGCGCAATTTCTGTTGCTATCAAATGAAGCTTTAGAGCACGTTCAACATTCCCTTCCTCCCTTGCTATATTTCCAAGTTGGGCAAGAACTCGTACGTGACTTGGCGACATGTTTAAAATTTTTTCATAAGTAGCAACAGATTTTGAGACGTGTCCACATGCTAAATAATTTTCGGCTTCTTCGAGTAGCCTCTCACTTCGATGGTTATTTTTATTTTGACGCTTGGCGCGTCCAGATTTTTTCAAATTGATAAAAAAATTTTTTAAAGAAAGTGCTCCGTGCAAAAAACCAGCTACCAGAATACCTAACAACACAGAACCCAGAAACAAAACAATCATTGGAAGTTGAAACGACCAACCCTGAGCAAAATGTATATCCACCTCATGAGGATTTAAAAAGGAAAAATACACTGAAAGCAATGCAAAGAAAAGGAAGGTGATTATTGATTTAAGTGACACTTGAATTCCGTGGTTGGTGGTTTTACTAAATTGGTTTATATGCTGGGGTGAGAGCTACTTGCAAATAGACTGGCTAAAAAGAAATCCCATCATACATTTAAATTCCGGTATTTTTCTTTTCTATTTTTTCAAGACAATCGACACAGTGTGATGCAAAGGGAACAACGGTCAGTCTTTCTTCAGAAACTAACTCCTCGCACTCCAAGCAAATTCCATACTGTCCCCGGTCTATTTTTTCGATCGCTTCTTCCACTAATCGTAACTTTCCAAATTCTTTTTCCCCAAGCCCCATCATCAGTTGGCGATCATAGGATTGGACTGCATCATCAGCTATATCTGCAACCTGTTCAGTTAGATGGTCTTGGGGCGATTTGTATTTTTCCCGTACCTCACCCGCTATGGAAAAACGAATTTCTTCCAATTTAGCTCTAAAGGAGGCAATTTTGGTTTCATTCATAAAATTTTTTTCTAAATTATCATCATCGATGAGGGACTTCAACGAGTGGCACATCGCCCCATAAACGCTCGAGGTCATATTGCGCGCGAACATCTTTATGAAAAATATGTGCCACAACATCGATCAGGTCTAAAACCACCCAATTACCCGAAGTGTAACCTTCCCTTGAAGATAATTTGTGGGGAGATTCGTAAACTTGATCCAGAATAGAATCGGTAATCGCCTGAACTTGCATTCTCGAAGTTGCGCTGCAAATGACAAAAAAGTCTGTCAAATCTGAGCGCTCCCGCAAATCCATAACTAGAATATCAAAAGCTTTTT
>JAPYPK010000103.1 GCA_029937655.1 Nitrospinaceae bacterium | reverse complement strand
AATGTTTTTGAATTCAACCTCATTACGAATAATGGCAATTCTATTCGAAAAAATATACTGACCATTGCCCAAAATGGATGGAGTAGGATTGGCATTAAGTGTAATACCCAGATATTTGAATGGGCCGTATTTCTTAAAGATTTTGTCAATACACACAATTTTGACGCGATTATTCTTGGGTGGAGCATGGGGATCGACCCGGACTTATTTCAGATATGGCACTCTAGTCAAACCGGAAAACGGCAACTTAATTTTGTTGGTTATGAAAACCCAGAAGTAGATAGGCTCATTGTTCGCATCCGTCAGGAGTACGAAAAAGAAAAACAAATTAAAATGACAAGGCAACTCCATAGGATAATTGCTAATGATCAACCCTATACATTTCTTTACGTTAACAAGGCCACCCAACTGCTAGATAAAAAAATTGTAATTATAGAGTCTCAGCGGGATGGGTCAGAAAAATATAAGAAAATTTATCCTACCCGTGATGGTGATATAAATTATTACTTCAATAAATGGAGAAAACTCGATTTTGTTCCACAGTTTAATCATTCAAACTAAAAAGATTTTTAGTGGGAGAAATCGCCGGTTCAGCGAAATATTTTTCGTTGCAAGTATATCTCTATGGTGTTTTTAGCACTACTGGCGACCGCAATGTCAGTCATCCCGTCGCTGTTATAGTCTCCGCTGGTGATAGCGAGGGGTGTTCCCCCGTCGACCACGTAGTCACGAGTAGGGTAGTGGAATGACTCGTTGGCAGTCCTCATGACCAAGGAAAAATTACTACTTCTAGAATTAGCAACCGCAATGTCAAGTTGGTTGTCTGAATTGAAATGGCCCGCGGTGAGGGCAATGGGACCACCCCCACCAGAGAAAGTTATTTCCTTTCTGAAAGTTCCGTTGCCTTGCGAAAAGAGCATATACATATTGTCGCCTTTGCCAGAACTGAAAATTAAATCATGTAGCCCATCACCATTCATGTCTTTTTTGATTAGAGCTAAAGGAGCTAATCCTTTTGCGATGGTTTTAGGTTTAAAAAAAGATCCATTTCCCCTACCCATGTATAGACGTATAGAGCTTGATGCAGAACTGCTAGTTGCTAAAGCGATGTCGATATTACCATCGCCATCAAAATCTGCGGGTACCCCAGAAAATGGCCTAGACCCAGTTGGGTATGTTTCTCCTTTTTTGAAAGCACCATTTCCCGATCCCAAGAAGATTTCCATTTTGTCAAAGGTAAGAGTTACGGCCACGTCAAGTTTTTCGTCACCATTAAAGTCAGCAGGAATGACAGCGAGCGGTACTTTCCCTGTTTTAATACCCGGAAGCCTGCGGAAAGATCCATTCCCATAGCCAAGGAGGATTGTGATTTGTTCTGCACCACGAGAATTTATCAAAAGGTCTGGGATGTTATCACCATTGATATCACCTACGGCAATAGCTGTTGGCTCAGATGCAACGGGAAATGTTAGTGTTTTCTTGAACCTGCCATCACCTTTGCTTAGCAGAACGGATAGCGTGTTGTTATCTGCGTTAGCGGACACCAAATCAGAAAAACTATCTAAATTTAAGTCAACAGTGAGTAAATATACTGGTCCCCTGCCGACCTTTAATTCGTTATACTTGTAGAATGTGTTTGGAGGTGGGGATGGGAATTCAAATCCACATCCTATAGATTCGCAAACGAATAGAAATAGACTTAAAATCCTCAAAGTTTTTATTTTGCCTTGATAAAAAATAGCGGGTTTTACTCCTTACATTTCGCAAGAACTACTGGTTTGTTTTAGGCTAGTCTTGTGAAATTGACTTGATTTTAGTTTGATCCTATGCAAGAATCTCGTGATTATATTATCCCCTCGCTTCAGCACTTGTTGTCTGAGGCTATTTTAAGAACCCATGAGGAGGAATGCCTTGAGATCCTACCAGAGTGTCCTTATTCTTAAACCCGACTTGGATGAAGCCCAAGTTGATCAGGTACTTGAGAAAATAACCGAGTTTTTATCTAAAAACAATGGTTCCATTGTAAAAGTGGACAAGTGGGGTAAGAAGCGCTTGGCCTACCGGGTCAAAAAGAGTCGTTTTGGTTATTACCTCAATATCTACCATACGTGTGAGAGTTTGAAAGTTTCGGCCCTTGAAGCAGATTATAAGTTGTACGATCTTATCCTTAAATTTCTTGTTATTAGGTTGGATGATAAAGACCTTGAGTTAGCTCTGAAAGAGGATGAGGTTGAAGAAGAAAAGAAAAAACCAGTGGGAAATTGAAGTAATAAAAAATTATTTTTAATTTAGATTGAATTTGATAGTAGTATCTTAGATTGGTTCACTTAATAGAGTTTGCGCGGCTATGGCTAGTTTTAACAAGGTAATGTTGATGGGTAACTTGACCCGTGACCCGGAGCTGAGGTTTACGGCTAACGGTTCTGCCGTGACAAGTTTTGGTCTTGCTGTTAACCGCAAGTTCAAGCAGGGAGATGAATGGAAGGATGACGTTTGTTTTGTTGATATAACAGTTTGGGGCAAACAAGGTGAAAACTGTGCCGAATATCTAAGTAAAGGGCGACCGGCATTTGTTGAGGGATACCTGAAGTTCTCGACTTGGGAAAGTGATGGCCAAAAAAGAAATAAACTGGAAGTAGTTGCTAACTTAGTGCAGTTTCTTGGATCCCGGAATGATTCACAAGGAGATTCGTCAAAAGGGCAGGTTCCTGTGCCTGAGGATGATGTGCCTTTTTAAAATAACCTTTATGCGTTAGGACGTGAAATGGCTCGAGGTACTGGAAATAAAATATCTAAAAGTACTAGAAAAAAAACGGCATTTACTCAGAAAATTTGCCGGTTTTGTGCAGATAAAGTAATTCGTATCATTTTTTATGATATCAAAAGTCTTAAACCGCTTATTTCTGAACGAGGGAAAATTGTACCCTCTAGGATTTCAGGTAACTGCGCTAAACATCAACGTGAGTTGACCACGGCGGTCAAGAGAGCTAGAAATATAGCTTTGCTTTCTTTCACCGAATCACCCTAACTTTGTGGTTGGACAACTAAAGCCTGAGAAGGGGCTGCTTCTGATTGCAATCCTTTTAGTTTTTTTGCTCTTAGTTGCTTTGGTTCCAGCGCTTTCGGTTTTGATTGGGGTTTTGATTCCTGTTCCCTTGATTTTTGTTTATATTCGCTTCGGACGTCGCCCGGGTTTGATTCTTTTAGCCTCGATATTCGTGGTGCTGTTTACTCTGCTGGGTCCGAGGCAGGCGACTTTATTTTTAACTGAATATGCTGTTTTGGTGGGTGTTATGGCCGAGGCCATTCGCTTTAAGCTTTCATTTGATAAGTGTATTTCATTTAGTGCATTAGTTTCAGCCATCCTTTCTATCGTTTTACTGCTTTTTGTGTTTACAGACAGAGAGGTTACACTGCTTGAGTTCTTTCAAAAGCAGATTGATGCGCACTTTGCACAATCAATAGAGTCCCTTAAGGCTGTTGGTGATAAGTCTGAAGAACTTAGGGTGGTTCAGGACTTTGCTGACAAGACTTCTGGTTCGTTGGCGCAGGCTTACCCATCGTTTATCGTTTTAGGGACATTTTTGACTGCATTGATTAACTATTATGCTACTCGGTTTCTGTGGAGACGCATTTATGGTTATGATATCTTTCACGAGGATCGATTTTCCGGCTGGGTTATTCCTGATCAAGTTATATGGGTTTTGATTGGCTCAAGTGCTGTTTTTTTATTCGCTGATAATGCTTTAGGTTCTATCGGGATAAATCTACTTTTAATGACTATTGTCGCCTATTTTATTCAGGGTATAGCCATTACTATTTATTTTTTAGAGTCTAGAAACGTACCAGTGTTTTTTTGGATTCTTATGTTTTTTGTTATACTCCTTCAGCCTCTTTTGGTAGGGGTATCGGTAGGGCTAGGGGTTTTTGATACATGGATGGATATGAGGAAAGTTAGAGTAACCGGAAAACAAAATACTTAATGAAAAATGATTTCATTTTGATCTAAACTTAGATGGAGTGAATTAATATTATGAAATTACTGCTTAAAGAAGATGTTTATGGTTTGGGAAGTTGTGGGGATGAAGTTGAGGTTAAAAATGGGTATGGACAAAACTTTCTAATTCCTAAGGGGCAAGCTATTGCAGCGACACCTAAAAACCTAAAACAGTTCAATCATCAGAAAAGTATTGTTCAGGGTCGACTTAAAAAGATTAAAGTAGACGCTGAAGCCCAAGCTCTGGAGATTGGGAAAGTCATTTGCATGTTCAAGAAAAAAACGGGCGATAATGGAAAAATTTTTGGTGCTGTGACCACCCAAGAGATTTCCGAAAGCCTTAGAAGTCACGGCATAGAATTGGATCGTAGAAAGTTACAACTTAAGGAACCGATCAAATCTTTGGGTGATTTTGAGGTGCCAGTTAAACTTCACCCTGAAATTACTATTGCAGTTAAAGTTACGGTAACGCAAGAGGAAGTAGAGTCGAAAGTACCACCCAAGTCACCAAAAAAAGAAACTCCTTCTTAGAAGTTTTTGTCTTCATCAAAAGTTCCAGTATATGGCCCAAGCCGTTAGCCAAATTTCATTGGACAAGCTTCCCCCATATAATTTGGAAGCAGAACAGAGTGTTATAGGTGCTTGTTTCAAGGCTGAAGATGCTTTATCTAAAGCTTTGGAAGTCTTGGGTGAAGATGATTTCTATAAAGTCTCTCACCAAACCGTTTTTCGAAACATGCGAGCCTTGTTTGAGGTCAATCAGCCGATTGATATACTTAGCTTGGCAGACCGTATGCGTCAAAGTAATGAACTCGAACCTGCCGGGGGAATTGATTACCTTAGTCAGTTAGAAGATTTTGTTCCCACTGCCACCGCAGTTACTCACCATGCCAAAATTGTCCGTGATAAAAAAATATTACGGGACCTAATTACCACTGCAA
>JAPYPK010000008.1 GCA_029937655.1 Nitrospinaceae bacterium | reverse complement strand
TTCTCACAGACCGCATTCTTTTACCCGGACGTAGCCTGTCTGATGAGTTGGTTAATCAAGTGAAACCCAACCAAGGTGCCGCTTTTTTAGAAGCCTCTTCCTATATAGGCTCCTCTTTTCTTATCACCTGGTGCATTTGATTTGCTTTAAGGCACCATCAATTCATGTCGTCACCCCAAATAAAGAGTTCTGAAAAACTCAAGCTTCAACGCCTAAGTTTTATTTTAAAGACCTGTATCTTTGCTACCGGGTGCGCCGCAATCGTGACGGAATACACTCTAGCTACCTTGGCCAGCTACCTATTGGGGGATTCCATCCTTCAATGGACAATAGTGATATCTCTTATGCTGTTTTCTATGGGACTGGGAAGCCGCTATAGCCGAAAATACGAAGACTTATTGTTGAATCGTTTTATATTAATTGAGTTTGGCCTATCGTTTCTATGTACTTTTTCTGCAATGTTCTGTTTTTGGATTTCAGCCTATACTATTCACTTTGGATTAGTGGTTTATAGCCTCGTCTGCATGATCGGCTTTATGACTGGACTTGAGATCCCCTTGATCATGAGGATCAACCAAACCTATGAATCGTTAAGGGAAAATATTTCATCGGTCATGGAATATGATTACTACGGTGGATTGTTGGGTGGAGCATTATTCGCCTTTGTTTTGCTTCCTTTTCTTGGTCTAACTTATACTCCCGTTCTCATCGGCAGCCTTAATTTACTAGTGGCTTCGTTAGTCCTATGGCACTTTTCCAATCATTTGATACGGCCTCGTATTCTTAATATACAATTTGCAGTCCTTCTTATAATTTCGGTGCTAGCATTTTCTGTTGCTAAACCTATCGTTCTATACGGCGAACAACATAAATATAAAGATAAAATTATTTATCAAGAACAAACTCGCTACCAAAAAATTGTCGTCACTCAATGGAAAGATAATTTTTGGTTATTCATAAACGGGAGCACGCAATTTAGCACTTATGATGAAGAAAGATATCATGAGCCTCTGGTACACCCCGTGATGAGTTTGCTAAAGGAACACAAAGACATTCTACTTCTGGGAGCAGGCGACGGATTAGCTGCTAGAGAAATTCTAAAGTATTCCGATGTAGAAAGTCTTACTCTCGTGGACCTTGATCCTGCGATGACTCGGTTAGCTCGACAGCACAAAATGTTTCTTGAAATCAATCAAGAGTCGCTCAATGATATTCGTGTTCGCGTGCTCAACAAAGATGCTTATCAATTCATGAAAGAATCATCTGATTTATATGATGCCATTATAATAGATCTCCCCGACCCTAAATCAGTTTCATTATCCCTACTTTATTCACTTGGTTTTTATAAGATGGTTGAAAAGCACCTTAAACCTTTTGGGGCTATGGTCACTCAAAGCACCAGCCCCTTATATTCTCCCGAGGCTTTTCTTTGCATAAAAAAAACAATGCAGGCAGCTAATTTTTCGACCTTGCCTTATCAAAATTCTGTCCCAAGCATGGGTCAGTGGGGTTGGGTACTCGGCATCCGTAAAAAAACAATGCCTGCTAAGCGACTTAAAGAAAAAGTAATAGCACAAAAGTCACTGGAAATTGAGACACGCTTTTTTAATCAGAATGCCATGATATCCATGGCAAATTTCGGCAAGGGATTGTTTGAGAAAGAGGAAAAAATTGAACCTAACACTCAGTTCAATCACAATATTTTGAAATATTACCGGCAGGGAAGTTGGGATTTATACTAAAAATTTAGCTTTAAGCCTTTATGAAATTCTATCACTCACTTGGCAGGATATTGATGAATTGAAATTCCTCGACCACGAACCCAAGTTGCATGTCAAATTTTTTTTCTCCCCATTGCTCAATGGTCAAAAATTGCTTTCCTTGTTCATCTGAATAGTCCCAAGAAACAAAACTAAGTCCTTCCTCTGAACCATCACGAAAAAACTCACCGATATCGTCTTCCTCAAAATGGAATGTTTCACCTTTCAATACAACTTTTTCTGGCGGGTCTTCGTTGCGTATAATTTCACCAGCAATATCACCTTCCAACTTAGAAATAGGCAGTTTATGACAAAAACTCCATTCAACTTCACCATCCTCTTCAGAGCGTTCTAAAAAAGATGTTTCGCTTCCAGATGTTAATTCCCATTCGTCGGAGACTCCACCTTCGTTCCACTGATATTTATTGCATGCAGAAACCCTATAAGTTTTTAGGTCGTAATCAACCAAAAAACCGACTTTAAGTTTACTGAGCACAAGGTCTTCAATACGGAATTCTTCTTTTTGAAGCTCTGCTTTTTTATTTTTAAAAAAATCGAAGACCATTGCTATTTAATATTCATTTTGGCTTTAAGTGCAGCAAGACTGTCGGAAACACCTGGCATTGAGGAACCTTCACCTAAAGCTTTATTAATTTGATCATCTACACTTTGCCCTGAATCAGCCATTTCACCATAGGCTTGAGACAAAGATTCATCTTCTTCAACCTTGTCTCGCATTTTTTCAAGCATGGCTATGGTGCTATCGGATCCAACTCGAGCAATTTGTGCATTTAATTTTTTGGTTGCAGCGGCTGTTTTAGAACGAGCACGTAGAGTAACCAGATCATTTTCATAAGTCTGAACAGTCGTCCTTAGTTTTTCAACGTTTCGTTGCAATTGAAGGACCATATTTTCCTGGGAAGTCACCTCTTTACTGAGTCGGAGGGCTTCTTTTCCTGCAACTTCTTTCCGTGAAAGAACCTCCGTTGCCAACTTCTCTGCTTCAGAAACATCCAGCGAGCCTTGCTCGGCTTTTTGCAATAAAGCCATCGCCTTACTTTCATAGTCCGCAGCAAGCTTTTTTTTATTTTCAGCATCATTTCTCATGCGAATAACAATACTTTTAACTTGGGCCAAACTTTTCATGGATTCTTCCAAATCTTTTTTGAGTTCACGTATGCCTTGTTCAGTCATTTTGATGGGGTCTTCAAACTTATCCACTGCTGAATGCGCCTCCGCCTTACCTAACCGCAGTATCCTTGTAAACAATCCGCTCATTTTCATCTCTCCATTAAATTTTTTATTTAACCATTTGTAAACGAGACCAGTTCGCTTGCATATTCAGCCAACGCAAGACTTAATGCATCGATGCTTCCTTCTAGTTCATTTCGGTCTAGATTTTCTGTTTGCAGAGTATCTCGGAATAGCAGCGTTGTCCCCTCTTCATCAAGAACAAAGGCCCCGTGAACCAAGGTACGATTGATTTGAAGAATACGTTTACAGAAATCAGCAGAACTCTGAGGCATTGGTATGATGACTTGCTCAAGAATTAGAATAGGAGATTCACAATCAATCACCAAATTATTTATTCCTCGTTCATCATCATCTATAACTATTAACTCCTCCTTGGAATCCTCGTGGCTTATGGAGAAACCCATATCCATTATAAAACTTTTAACTTTTTCAAAATCAGACATTATTATCTCCTATTACTTTTTTAAAAATTCTGAACTCAGAATGCGATATGCTTCATTTAATTGGCGTGTAAGGTTCTCAGCAATCATTTTTTTTTCGGGGTCAGAACAATGAAGATCTGGATGATATTTTTTTAATTGTTTTTTCCAAGCATTCTTGATAATTGCCTGATCGGACCCAACAGGTATTTCTAGATTAGCATAATATTTGGCTAAAGGATCGGAAGGACAATCAGCACCCTTGTTTTCCGGTTGAACCTGATAATCAATTGTTTTATCAGATGGTACATAATTTTTAAAAATTTTATTCTTCCGCGCTAAATCATTAAGCTCCGCTTGGGCAATTTTAAGAATACGTTTAATCATTTTACTATGGATAAACTAGTCAATTCAATATTGGTTGAACTTATAATGGAAATACCAATTTCCGGGTATGTGTGAACAGTATAAAAGGTATTTGTTTCCGAGCTTAAGTTCAAACCAGTAAAAGGCAGAGGCACCCCAGATTCTTCCGAAATACTAGTAAATACATGAGTCAACGTATCTGAAAGAGGAACATCACCTAAAAAACCAGTATAATCCTCCATAGAATTAAAAACCTGGGAGGTATGTTCGACATTAACTCGGTATTTTAGGTCACCATATCGATATTCTTGGTGATGAATGATACCCGGCTTTAAATATTTAGTCTCTAAAGAGTTCTCAGGTAAATCATGATCGAAACAGGTAATGAATTCAGTGAGACAGTCATTTCCTTTACGACTTATCACTCGATGGCTCTTACCAATTATGCTAACTTCAAGGTTTACTCCATTACTGAGAGTCCAATCACCACTTTGATATATTCGCACACAATAATCCGGGATTTTTTCGTAAAGGCTAAAGTAGATTGATTTACCCATATGCTTAAAGATAGTTTTTTAGTAATTTTCTAACGGGAACTTCATGAATCAAAGTGTCAAAACATTTACAGTCAAATTTACATAACAGATAAAAAAAGCAGAAAAGTAATACCGATTATCATTTATATAGACGATAATCGCACGATAATTATTTAAATAAAATTCTAAATATTTGGAGTTTGTTTTACTATTTATACATACTTATCAAAGGGCTTTCTACTTTTAGCCTCACACGACTCTCGATAATTAGAGTGCTAGATTGTCATAGTTGTTAATTATAACCGTGAAAATATTATTTGGAATAGGTATTAAATTTTGAATATTAAATTTTTTATTTTTTTATGCATTTTTATTGGAGGTCTTTACTTTTTGTGGCCTTTAATAATCCTATTCATTAAAGTATCCCTATATCAAGTGATAATCGAATATGGGTTCTATTTGATACTTCTCTTTATTGGGTCTGGCTATTATGTATGGCAGAAACTAAAATCTTAAAATCAATAATATATCCTTAATTAGCAGGATATATTTGTAGGGAATTTTGGGGATACTCTATGGCAAATCAATTAGGGGTTTTCTCTTCAATCACTATAGTAGTAAAAATGTAGTATTCTCGTTCCCCCCTTCCAAAATATACAAAAGAAACCATCCTTAGATGAATAATAAATAAGAATACTTAGGAGAGTTGAGCAATGAAAGCCTATAGGGTTCATGAGTACGGAGATGCTGCAAAATTTATTGGAGAAGAAGTTAGTAAACCTAGTGCAAAACAAGGGCATGTTGTTGTTGAGGTGAAAGCCTCAAGTCTTAACCCCGTTGACCATAAGCTCCTTAAATGTGACTTGGGAATTAATCCTGCCTTACCTGGAATCCTTCATATGGATGTATCTGGGGTCATAACAGAAGTGGGAAAAGGAGTAACTGCCTTTAAAACGGGTGACGAAATTTACGGTTGTGCTGGAGGGTTACAGGGGGAAGCAGGAAATATTGAAGGTGCATTAGCTGATTTCATGCTAGCAGATAGTAATTTGATTGCTTTGAAACCAAAATCACTGAGTTTTTCTGAATCTGCGGCATTACCACTTGTGACTATTACCGCATGGGAAGGGTTATTTGACCGTGCGCATGTAAAAAAGGAAGATCATGTTCTTATTCATGGTGGAACAGGTGGTGTGGGTCATATTGCTATACAACTTGCTAAGCAACATGGTGCTCGTGTCGCAACAACAGTATCTTCTGAAGAGAAAGCAAAAATCGCTAGAGGCCTCGGAGCAGAGGATATTATTTTCTATCGTGATGAAAAAGTTGAGGACTATACTCAGCGTCTTACTAAAGGCAAAGGTTTTGATGCTGTATTCGATACCATTGGAGCAGACAACCTCGATAAATCTCTAGAAGCTGCTAAAGTCAGTGGTCAAGTGATCAGTATTATAGGCAGTAATAAGCATGACCTAACACCGATGCATATGAAGGGGCTAAGTTTACATTTAGTATTTATGCTTTTACCAATGCTTACAGGAAAAGGTCGAGCCCATCATGGCTTTGTGTTGAATAATGTCGCCAAATGGATAGATGAGGGATCGGTTAACCCACTTCTTCATGAAAAAAAATTTAGTTTTGATCAAGCGAATGAAGCACACGCTCTATTTGCAACCAATAAGCATATTGGGAAAATTGTATTGGAAAATAATTAAAAGTAGAAATAGAGATTCAAGAGTTTTATTTTTGAAGACTTATTATAAGGAAGGAGTTGCTGATTGAAATCCAATATTTCCCAATTCCCTATTAAAAAAATAAGAAAGATAAAACAATGAAGCTTATTCTTAATAAGAGTGTTTTAACTAATTTAGTTGCTGTTTTGATTATTATTGCTGGTTATTTATATCCTTTTGAACCAGATTTGATAAAATCTATTGGCTTTTTTGCGCTCTCAGGTGCAATCACTAACTGGTTAGCGATTCATATGTTGTTTGAGAAAGTGCCATTTTTATATGGTTCTGGAGTAATTCCTAATCGTTTTGATGAATTTAAGCTAGCGATTAAAGAATTAATGATGAAGCAGTTTTTTACTCTAGAGAATGTTGAACAGTTTATTGAAGCGGAGGAACAGCAGGGTAGCCATGTTTTAAATATCGACCCACTATTGAACGCCATTGATTATGACAAAATTTATAAAGGGTTAGTGACCTCCATAATGGAGTCTTCTTTTGGCGCAATGTTACAAATGATGGGTGGAGAGCAGGCGCTTATTTCATTGAGAGTACCCTTTATAGAAAAAATGAGAACTACATTGCGTGAAATGGTAGAGTCTGAGCGTTTTAAAGATGTCTTGAAGCAGGGATTGGATTCTCACAAAGTAGGTAAGGATATTGTATCTAAAATAGAAACGATTATTGATAAGCGTTTAAATGAATTAACACCTCAATTGGTTAAAGAAATGGTCAAAAAGATCATCAAAGTTCATTTAGGGTGGCTGGTTGTTTGGGGCGGAATATTTGGTGGTGTTTTAGGCGCAGTATTTAGTTTTTCCTAATAAGAGGTGTTTGCTTACTACATCCCTACGACGTCAAAACGCCATCTACAATGATTGTATATAAATAAAATGAGACCACTGGTCCCAAGCTGATTGGTAAAGGATGAAAATGAAAATATGGGTGGATGCAGATGCCTGCCCAAAACCAGTTAAAGATATTTTATTCCGCTTGGCTGAGAGAAAGAAAATAATGGTAACATTTGTTACTAATCAAAGATTGATTTTGGCAAAATCACCTTTTATTCAGTTGGTCCAAGTTGGATATGGGGAAAATATTGCTGATGATGAAATAGTTAATAAATGCAGCGATGGGGATTTGATAATAACAGCAGACATCCCATTGGCTGCTCGCATTGTAGCAAAGGGAGCACAAGCTCTCGATCCACGTGGGAAGATTTACGATGAAAACAATGTCGGGCAGTTATTAGACATGCGTAACTTCATGGACGAGTTGCGTGGTAGCGGTGTAGAAACCGGCGGTCCTCCCAGCTTTGGCCAAAAGGAACGGTTCAAGTTCGCTAATGAACTAGATAGGTTTATCGCACAGAGGTGATGCGTCACTACAATAAATAATAGTTACATATTGCTACTCTTTAATTTTATAAAAAGCGCATTAAGGACCAGATCGTCAACCAAACTCTTAACGAATTAAAAGTATTGACAATTTTTCGCATTTAAAACTATTTCATTTGAAACCTCAGGGTCTAAGCTAAACCACTTTAAAGACCCTCAAATCCTTAAAAAAACAAATAACACCTCTCAGACTTCGATGGTAAACAAACTCTCTTCATCCATTAATCATTCAAACAAAAAGACGCAAATAAAAACTCCACTAATTATATACATCGAGTATCCTCTCACTAACCCCGCACCAACTAGCATTGCTCCTAAACCGAGTAGTTAACTTCCATACCGACCACCTTTAGTTATAACTACGGTTAATTTATAGGATAAACAATTTATGAAACTGAGTTGATAGCTATGAGTCGCAATACATATCCTTGCAAAGAAATAGAGATCGCTGAAAGACTAACTGGATAAAAAGAATCAGCCCTATTTAAAGAAATCCCTAATACTATAAAGTTGAGAACCATCGAGGTAACCAAGACATAGAGAGCTTGAAATTCCATTTCATATTTCCTTAAAACAAGTTGGGTTTATTTTTGGTTCATTTCTACTTCTTTTATAAAAAATCGAATTTAGATCTTGCTACCTTCTGCACTAAACCATGCAAAAAACGGGTATCTCATTTAATACCGTTGGTTCCTCCTTATTTCAATTTAAAGCCCTCACATAAAACTAGCAACCAATCGCCAAATCGCTACGACTGTATCTGTACCCCAAACCGCAAGAAAACCAACAATTATTAAAATAAGAATCGTTCTATCCATTATTTAAACCCACTAACAAAAATACCTTCACGCCTTATATTATAGGGTTTATTGACCTTCTTCAATGACTTCTCTTCTACATCCACCATATCCTTTCAAAATACTTCAAAGTTTAAATTAATACTTTTCAACTTTGTATTTAGTTAAACTGATATTTAAAACTTTGATACAACCTTGCTACTTGGGTGTTTAAAAATGATATAATATTGTTTCTTTTGTGTTAGCAATTTTGACTTTTCAAAACTTTGACGTTTCTTCTAACATAATAAAAACTAATAAGTTATTCATCTTAGAAGAACAAGCAATTCGTTATGCCCACTAATCCCTCAGCAAAAAAACAGCCCTACCTCACACTTTCACAAGAAAAAAAACAAGGAAAAAAAATTCCAGCGTGGCTAACTATTGCTTGGCTACTGTTGGCATTAATAAGTTCAACCAGCCTAGAGTATTACTTTCTCCAAGATCAGTCACCTGATTCCATTAAAAACAACCTAGCAGTTTTACTTATTTTTAATATAATTCTAATACTTCTATTCACCCTCACTGTCCTCATAACCCGCAACCTAGTAAAACTTTACAGTGAAAGAAAAAATAAAATTCTAGGGGCAAAATTTCAAACTAAACTTATCACCGCGTTTCTTATTCTAACCTTGGTTCCATCGATTCTTCTGTTCACGGTCGCTAGCAAACTATTTACACTTAGCATCGGGAGTTGGTTCAACATAAAAACAGAACAAACACTACAACAATCAATGGACGTAGCTCAAGAATATTACGCAAGTTTGGAACGAAGATCACTTATCTACATACAGAACATTGAAAAGTTCATAACTCAAAAAGAGATTTTCCGCAAAGCAAAACGCTGGAAATTAAATGGCTTGATTAAGAATAAAAGGAAAGAGTATGAACTTGGAGGAGTCATTCTTTATGACAACAACTACAAACTTATCGTATCGGAAATTGACAACACCCAGGCACCATTTATCAAAAGTACAGATTTTACGGATTTATTAAAAAAAAGTATCGGGGGAGAAGGAGTTTCTGAATTTCGCACATCTAGTCAAGGTCATTATCTTATCGTTGCCAAACCGTTAATCGAGAAAAACCAAGAAAATGTCTCTGTATGGGGATACATACTAACCCTAGCATCGATTCCGGGAGGCACCCAACATAAAATTCAAGCTATACAAAACTCCTACGATAGCTATAAACGCCAAAAATTCCTAAAACTCCCAATTTCCGCAAGTTATTACACCACGTTTTTAATAGTCACATTGTTGATTCTATTTTCTGCCATTTGGTTGGGTTTATACATGGCTCGTGGCATAACAATTCCTATACAGTTACTTGCAGAAGGAACAAGACGTATCTCAGAAGGTGACTTAAATTTTAAACTAGGAATTAGCGCTCAAGACGAAATCGGCACTCTTGTTAATTCGTTTAACCTCATGACGGAGAAACTTAATGATAGTCAGTTTAAAATTGAAAAAGCGAATCAAGGTTTAAAGAGCACTAATGTTGAGCTTGAACAACGTCGTCAATATATTGCAACAATTCTCGAAAATATAGGAGCAGGAGTTATTTCAATCGACCAAAAGGGCATCATAACCACATTCAATAAAGCCGCAGCAGATATTTTGATGATAAACCCGCAAACTGCTGCAGGCTCTAGATATACAAACGTATTTGATGTAAGTCATTTGACGGTAATTCGAAAAATCATTCAGGAAATGTTAAAAAATGGAAAAGAAAATACAGAAGGTCAAATTGAAATCAGTGTGCATGATAGTCCATTGGTTCTTCTAATCAAAGCTCATATTTTGAGAAATTCGAAACAAAATTACATTGGAATAGTTATCGTTTTTGAGGATCTTACAGTACTGATTAAAACCCAGAAAACCGCTGCATGGAAAGAAGTAGCTCAAGGAATAGCGCATGAAATTAAAAATCCACTCACGCCAATTCAGTTAAACACTCAACGCCTTAAAAAGAAATATTTTGAAGATAAAGAAAGTTTTAACAGGATATTTGAAGAAAGTATCGATATAATTTCCCAAGAAGTCGAAGGAATGAAAGAGCTAATCAATGAGTTTCTTCGCTTCGCCCGTATGCCTGCACCATCCCTAAAAATAAACTCTCTACATAAAATAATTGATAGCGTTTACACGCTATACAAAAATAACAATAAAAATATTATCATAAAAAAGAATTATGATTTTAACATAACTAATATAACGGTTGACGCAGAACAAATTCGAAGAGTATTCATAAATTTATTCGAAAATTCTATGGATGCGCTTAGAAATGAAGGTGCAATTGAAATATCCACAAAGTTTGATTTCAAAACAAACAAAATAATGATTCGGTTTTCAGACGATGGGCCAGGAATTCCTGGTGCTGATAAAGACATGTTATTTCTACCCCACTTTACAACAAAAAAAAGAGGGACCGGAATTGGTTTGGCAATTGTCAGCCGAATAGTGATTGATCATGGTGGGTCAATATCGGTCAAAAACAATCAACCAAGAGGAACTACTTTTGAAATCCAGATTCCTCCTACACCAGTTTCTATAGAGGTCAAATCCACTGCGTACTCATCTGAGAAAAATATTTTTTCACCATTTTAACCTCATGGTCAACGTTTTATTGTTCAAGCTTTAGTCTAGAGTTTAAAAATTAATTTTCCAAAGTCACAGTTTTTAATATTAAAACAAATAACTCATGAAATATCTTAAATTAAAACTTGATGATGACACCTATCAATACCTAAAAGTTAAGTTTAACGGTGATAAAAATGCAATAGAAGGCTTTGTGAAAAAAATTCTCTCCAAAGAAATTAAAGAAACAGGTCTTAACCCGAATGATTCAGAAAAAAAAGATATCAACGAAAATCTGGAAAACTATTTAAAGTCCAGCAAACCAGGCTCTCGCTCTTATGGCATTAAAGGACAGGGCTGGTAATAGCTTCCTTTTATATCTATCCATATGAAAAGAACTCATGATATTTTAATAGGAAAGGAACCAATAAAAGGAACTAGTGTGCTTCCTGTAGTCAACCCATTCACAGGAGAACCCTTTGCAGAGGTGTGCCTTGCTGAATCTGTTGAAATAGATAAAGCTATAAACTTAGCGGAGGAAGCATTTAAAAAAACACGGGTCCTACCTTCCTACCAGCGTAGCCGTTTATGTGCTGAAGTTGCTAGCGGGATTCAAGACAGGTCCGAAGAATTTGCCAAAATCATTGTGCAGGAATCAGGCAAACCTCTTATTTATGCTAGAGCAGAAGTAGCCAGGTCAGTTTCAACCTTTGAGATTGCTAGTCAAGAGGCGCTTCGACTTGATGGAGAAATGCTTACATTAGATATTACAGAATCTGCTCATGGGAAAGCTGGTCTTACTAGACGTTTTCCTATCGGACCTATAGCTGGGATAAGTCCTTTCAATTTTCCTTTAAATCTCGTTGCCCACAAGGTAGCCCCTGCCCTTGCTTGCGGCAATCCTATTATCATAAAACCTGCATCTTCCACACCACTAACTGCTTTATTGCTCGGGAAAATAGTACAAAATACCAAAGCAATAGAAGGAAGTATTAGTGTACTGCCATGCACGAGCAAAATTGCTGCTCCACTAGTAGAGGACCCTCGCTTAAAAATGGTAACATTCACTGGAAGTCCTGATGTTGGCTGGGGTATAAAAAAACGTGCAGGACGCAAAAAGGTGGTTCTAGAACTAGGTGGAAATGCAGGGGTCATCGTCGAACCCGACGCCGAAATTGATTTAGCGGCAAAAAAAATAGCCTTTGGAGCCTTTGTTTATTCTGGACAAGTTTGTATCTCAGTTCAACGCGTCTTTGTCCACGCCTCAAAGCATGATGACTTCCTAAATAGTTTAATTAACGAGACCCAGGCATTTAGGTCCGGCGATCCTCTCGACGAGAAGGTAACTATGGGACCGATGATAGACCTAGAAAGTGCTGAAAGAATCGAGTCTTGGGTAAATGAAGCCGTTGCTGAAGGTGCAAAAATTCAAACCGGAGGCAAACGGGTTAAAAATTATTACCCCCCTACAATCCTTACTAATGTTAACCCAAATCTTCCAGTTGCATGCAGTGAAGCTTTTGGTCCAATTTTAATCGTGAATACATATACCAATTTTAATGATGCAATTAAGGCAGTTAATAACACAGATTTTGGCCTGCAAGCTGGTGTATTTACTAATAATATGAACAAAGCACTTGGTGCATTTAATCAGTTGGATGTAGGTGGTGTTGTTATTAATGATATCCCTACCTTTCGAGTAGATAATATGCCATATGGTGGAGTTAAAGATTCCGGGTTTGGAAGAGAAGGAATAAAATATAGCTTACGTGAGATGACAGAAATAAAACTTCTCGTATACAATCACCTTATGGAAAATAAAGGCTCACTATGACGGATAACAAACGGTTTACAGACAACGGCAACAGCACGATAACCGATTTAAAAATGAAAATAATCTGGAAAAAAACAGACTCATTTCAGGATACAAAAAAATGGCAGAACTGGTTTAAATGTCAAGATTACACTGAAATCACGAACATACAGCGGTTTGCAGGCTCAGAAGAATGGCGATATCCAAATGAGGAAGAGGCATGGAGTCTATTTGATCTTAGCAACAAAAATACTGATAAATATGGCGATGAAATTTATCTTCACTCAATATTTGAAACAGGCTCCGGTGGAACAACATGGACAATTGAAGAAAAAGATTCTTCAGCGCTTGTTATTCAATATGAAGACGGCGTAAAGGTTTGGCCTTCCAAATACGCTAATATGAATATGTGTGTCAGATTAGTGCGAAACCTCACCTGACTTTCAGTGAACATTTTTTAGAACGTTCATCGGAAAAGTCACGCTAATGTTTAGTGGATTAGATCCAACATAAGAAAACCAGGGTTGTACAATAAACCTTGCCCCCGTTCTTTCAGATTCAAAACTTTTAAAATTAATTGGATGAGTACGTTTAGCCATCAACTCTATTCTTAAAATTTTCCCTTCCGGAAATTCAAAGTCTCGGGTAGAACTTTTTTTTATGTTTATCTCAACAGAACCGTTCCCACCTTTTTCCCAAAGAGAAGATCCTTCAGCGAGTAGAATCCTTCCCTCCTCTTCAAAAAATATTTTCCATACATATTCAGTATCAAATCCACGAACATAAGCTGCTGCAAGAACAGGATCAACAAACTGAATAAAACTGTGGCCGCCATCTTGAAAAAAATAAAGATTCGAGGGCGCCCATTTTGAAAGTTGTTTTTCAAAAGTATCACGTGCGTAACGAAAACATTGAGGGTCACTTAAAACTTCTTTTACAGAAATACGATGAGATCGTATCAAGTTTTTTCTCAACTCAAGTCCTTCTGGTTGCATCAAAAAACAGGTGGCAAGGCTAAGGGTTATATCTTTTTTCCGAGAAACAGACATTACTCCAAGAGCCCTCTTAATACGACTAATGATTTTCTTCTCGATCTCAGGAAAGTATCCTCTACCTAATTCAACTAAAATAGCTCTCACTTCAACCCATGAGCCACTATTTAAGGCTTTTTCTATGTCAGAATTAATTTTTTCTTCGAAACTATTTATCGAAGAATCATTTAGAAAATATTCTTTGCCATCAAAAACATTTTTTTTAAGAAATTCATATCTCGCGGAGTGGGTATAGCGGAAATAAGGATAATGAATATACGCGGTCACTGAATTTGCAAAATCCTCCTGCGGATTTTGTCTGGAATAAGTAGAGATATTTCGCCTGGCTGTTGGAGCATAATTATTTATCTTAGGGTCATTGACTAAGGAATATAAAGAATCACTATCTCGAACACCATCCAAGGCAAAAATATGCAACACCTTAAACTTTGTCAATGAAATCCATTCATCAGTAAAGCTTAAAAAACCTTTAGAAAAATCAAAAGCATGAGCCATTTCATGCTGGATAATATTAATTAAATCTATCCGGTCTTCATGAAATAATGGGTTGTATAGCTCGACTCGAAGCTCCTGTTTTTCAACAAAAACTCTGTATGACTTAGATATATTTTCATAAATTGTAGTAAATGACGGGAGTGTTGCAGCTGGGATATCATCCGCCGGAGCATTTTCAGCGTTCAACACGATATTTTCGAGACGATACAAACTTTTTAAAGTAGGTATCTTGTGAAACCCGGGCGGAAGTTGCTCAAAAGCAGCATGAATGACATCAATCTCAATGGGCGACCAGTTTCGTCCCATACCAATTAAATTATAACCAAATGCACTTTTAAACTTAGATTTTTTTGCCACCACTTCCTCACCATAATTACCCTTATATTGGTAAAATGGACGTTTAGAAGTATCACTATCCTGCGCATAAAGATTCCCATAACTAAAAATCAAAAAAAGTAAAGAAAAATAGAGAAATCTGTGAGCTGACATCATAAAAAAAGCCATTAATTTAAAGTTATTAGTAATAGAAGAATAGCAGAAGTTCATTTTGAATGCGACTTAACCAAAATTAATTCCTATTAATTCAATTTTGTTAAGTATAAATAAATTAATAAATGGGTGAAATAACGAACCTTTTAACAACTGCCGTCATCATATATCCTTATCTAAATATTTAATTACTGAGGAGGTAGGTTTATGGCACAGTTACCAGGGATCGACGTAAAATTAATAAGACTTAACCCTGAATGGAGCGTAGAGAAGGCTGCTTCAACACCGTTAGAACAAAGTCTTTCTATAAATGATTTTAATGGAAAACGACTCATCATCACCCTCCCCGGAGCCGGTGGTTTTTGTAATAAGGAGTTCGATCAAGTAAAAGAAAATATGGATAAATTTACAACTGCTGGTGCTGAGGAAGTAATTGTTATCGTAGGAACCGATATTTTAAGTAATGCCGGTCGGGACATTCCCAGCCTCTTTCAGGATCCGGATCTGGAGTTTGCAAAGGCTAACAATTTGCACCTGGATGGAGTTCGTAGTCGATACTTAAACAGATCGGTAATCGCTTTAGACTCAGAGGGCAATGAATTGGCACGAGAAGATGCAGATCTTCTGGGGTGTCGCACGGTTGAGGCTTTGGTTGGTGTTGCTCAAAAAGCCTTTGGTTGATCTATAGAAATATTTTACAAAAACTCTCCCCACAAATTCTAGGGGAGAGTTTTATAAAGCGGTCTCATATTCTATCAATTAAAAAAACACCTTTTAGCCGCACTATTCAATCTTCAGGAAGAAGTTCAAGAATAGATTCGAGGTCTGAAATAACATCTCTTTTCTGTTCTAAGTAGGACTCACGGTCAAACCCTAGAGACAGTTGCGAATTTTTCTTCTTACTTGCTTTCATTTTTTGCTTGGCTCCAGCAATCGTGTAACGTTCTAGATACAACAGTCTCTGAATTTTAAAGATCAGTTCGACATCTTTTTTTTCATAAAACCGTTGACCTGATTTATTTTTTTTGGGTTGAAGTACCTCAAACTCGTCTTCCCAGTATCGAAGAACGTGTTGTTCCACGCCAGTAAGTTTGGCAACTTCGCCAATTTTAAAAAACAACTTATCCGGAATTTTTTGATTCATGCACCAACCGATTAGTAGTGATTAATAGCTGTTGACTTGGTTTAAAAGTTAGAACCCTTCTCGCTCTAATAAGAACAACCTCTCCACTCCTTGGATTTCTTGCGTTTCTCGCCTTTTTATCTCTCAAGTGAAATCCTGCAAATCCAGAGATACGGACATCATCCCCGCCTGCAAGAGATATTTTAATTTCATTTAAAATAATTTCAACCGCGTCCTTAGCTTCCTGGCGAGTAAATCCTACCTTATTGTATACACACTCAACCAGGTCTTCTTTTACAACCGTTCCACCTTGCTCTCTATTTTTCAAAATCAAACCATTCTAAATTGTTCTCATTTCCACACACACAAATATCACTCAACGTTCTAACCAGTTTTATCCAAATTTTTTTGACTTTCTTCAATGATTTTTGCTTTTAAGTGCTCCGGCACATTGCAATAATGGTCAAACTCCATTGTAAAAACGCCTTTACCACTTGTCATCGAATTCAAATCAGCCGAGTAATTGAGTACCTCAGACATAGGAACTTCTGCGTGGATATTTTGGAGATCATTATCCGCATCGATGCCCAGAACTTTTCCCCGCTTGGAGTTTAGGTCTCCCATAATATCGCCAACAAACTCACAAGGAACAGTAACATCCATTATCATAATTGGTTCCAGAAGAGTCGGTCGACAGTCATGCACTCCTTTTTTAAAACCTATTGATCCTGCAATTTT
Source organism: Nitrospinaceae bacterium (assembly GCA_029937655.1). Taxonomy (GTDB): domain Bacteria; phylum Nitrospinota; class Nitrospinia; order Nitrospinales; family VA-1; genus Nitromaritima. The sequence goes on along the minus strand of JAPYPK010000008.1, from coordinate 13,359 downwards.
AAAAGCTATTTCCGATGAATCAACATCATGATAGGAGCCATCATACAACCGTATTTTTATATCAACCATTGGGTATCTAGCTAAGACACCTGTATCCATGGCTTCTTTTATACCTTTTTTAACAGCAGGAATATATGTCTTTGGAATAGCCCCGCCAACAATGTTATTTTCAAAAATGAAACCACCTCCCTTTTCAAGCGGCGAAATTTCTATCCAGATGTCACCAAATTGCCCACGCCCTCCACTTTGTTTTTTATGCCTACCTTGTACTTTTGTTGTTCCTTGAATAGTTTCCCGATACGGAACTTTTTGGGTATTAACATTAACTTCTACACCAAACCGACGTTTCATTCGTTCCAAAGAAACATCGAGGTGTATTTGCCCCATCGCTGACACAAGAAGTTCATGGCTTTCGGCTTTACGCTCAACTCTAAGGGTGGGATCCTCCTCACAAAGTCGCTTTAAAGCATTACTGATTTTATCCTCATCTGTTCTAGTCTTTGGAAGAAGAGCTTTAGTTAAAACTGGTTTTGGAAAGGAAACCGCGTCAAATTGTATGGGATTATTCTCTGATGATAAAGAGTCGCCCGTCGTTGTAACCTTTAGTTTCGCAACCGCACCAATATCTCCCGCGGAAATTTCAGTAACAGCGATCTGTTTTTTACCTTGTAATAAATATACCTGACCAACACGTTCTACGACTTTCTGGGTCGCATTATAAACAGATGAATCCGACTTAACTACTCCAGAAAAAACCCTAAAAAGAGTTAGTCTCCCTGCGTATGGATCGGCAATAGTCTTAAACACAAAGGCTGCTAGCGAAGATTTAGGGTCAGCTTTGCATAGTTTTTCCGAGCCGTCTTTTGAATTTTTCCCTTTTACTGGTCCTCTCTGATCTGGGGATGGAAAATAATCTATGATCGCGTCCATCAAAAGGTCAACACCCATATTTTGAGTCGCCGACCCAAAAAAAACTGGCAATAACTTACCCTCCTCTAATCCTCTTTTAAATCCGTCATCAAACTCCTTCTTAGACAGCTCTCCATTTTCCAGATAGTTTTCGGTTAAACCATCATCTATCTCGGCAACTAACTCGGTAAGTTCCCCAAAAGAATAATTTACCTCTTCGGCCATCAAATCAGGGATGGCATCAGTCTTATTTTCGCCCGACCCGTCTTTTTGATACGAGTGAAATTTTTTTGATATAACGTCTATCACGCCAGTAAATTTTTCTCCAGTGCCAACGGCTGTATTAATACAAAATGGGTCTACTTTAAATTTTTTTTTAATTGATTCTAAAACTGATTTTATGTCGGCCTGCTCGTGATCGACTTTGTTAATAAAAATAATTTTGGGAATATTCAGTTCTGTAGCCCCGGTCCAAACTTTCTCAGTGTAAAACTGTAAACCGTCTACAGCGCTTATCACTATCACAACGCCATCGACAACCCTGAGACTCGCTGGCGTGTCAGCAACAAAATTGCTGTCTCCCGGAGTGTCGATCAGATTGACCTTATTTTTTTTCCACTCGTAGAAAGCAATAGAAGCACTAACTGAATGCCCACGATCCACTTCGTCAGGATCGTAATCCATTAACGAAGAAGTATCGCCAATTTTCCCCAGTCGATCATTCACTCCCGACAGAAATAGCATAGCTTCTGCAGTGGAAGTTTTTCCTGCACCACCATGCCCGACCACACAAACATTTCTTATATCTTGGTGACTATACTGTTTCATCGCAGGCCCCCCAAAAAGGATTAAGAGCACACAATTATAAACCAACAACTGATGCCTAATTCTAAAACGTATCCAAGCTACCTTAAAATAATAAACGGAAACATTCTAAATCAAACACATGTCAGTCCATCCAATACTATTGGAAAAAAACCGTTTCTCAAACCTTATTTTATCTGTATGTAAAATCTAATTATGAGAGGCATCGCAGCAAAGAGGTAACTTGTTGATGTGAAAAGGGGTTGTAAGCCGATATTTAGGTACCTAATTGTATCTTTTTTATTAGCACGAGAAATTCATAAAAATCATGCGAAGGATAGTAACGCGCTATGAGTCTTGTCTTCCATAGGACCGCAAACTCGTTTTAATTTATTTTTTTTTCTTTCCTGAAAAAAATAATCTAACTGGTGTCCCGGAAAGCCCAAAAGTTTTTCTTAGGCTATTAGTTAAATACCTCTTATAAGAGAAATGAATTCCATCTGGATAGTTAACAAAGCACTTAAAAGTAGGTGGTCGACTCTTAATTTGTGTTATATATTGGATTTTCACAAATTTACCTCGATAGCTTGGTATTGGGTTTTTCACTATTGCTTTTTCGATACAATCATTTAGTCTCCCCCTTGACAAATTCTTCTTATACTCTTCATAAACTAACTCTACTTGAGGTAATAACTTTTCCACTCCATATCCCGATAATGCAGACAAAATAATGACTGGAGCGAAATCGAGAAATTTACATTTATCCTTTATTTGCTCTTCAATAGAATTTTTAGTCGCACCGAGTGGCCTAGCCAAATCCCATTTATTTACAACAAAGAGGCATCCCCTCCCTCTATCAAAGGCGTAACCCGCAATAGTCGCATCCTGATCAGTAATGCCTTCTGATACATCAACAAGAACAACTGCTATGTCACAGCGATCCATAGCTTTTAAGGACATTATTACGCTAAATTTATCTAATACCTGCTGAGTTCTTCCCTTTCTCTTGATTCCCGCTGTATCAACCAGTAAAAAGTTTTTATCTCCTTGCTTGAGTAATGTATCTATGGCATCTCGGGTTGTACCTGGAATATCTGAGACAATGCATCGTGTCGAATCTAATAATCTGTTGACTAGTGATGATTTGCCAACATTGGGGCGTCCTACAATAGCAACGCGAACAGTATTTTCTGAGAGGATAGATTCTTTCACCTCTGGTAGTACGGCCACCAACTTATCAAGCATGTCTGCAACACCGTATCCATGCTCTGCTGAAACTGGATAAATGGCATCCATACCCATCGCAGAGAAATCAGTAAGTTCTTGCTCGTGCCTAACCTCGTCAACTTTGTTAACAATAAAAAAAAATGGTTTCCCGGATTTCCTTAACCGGTCAACCACTTTTCTATCTTCAGGGGTAAGCCCTAAGTTCTTATCAGCAACAAAGATCAAAACATCAGCTTCATCTAGAGCTAGTAAGGCCTGCTCAACAACCTGATTCTCTATATCGTTTATCCCCTCAACATCTACACCTCCTGTATCGACCACGGCAAAAGAACGCCCCAACCAATCAGATTGACCGTATATACGATCGCGCGTTACTCCTGGGGTATTGTTTACGATTGCCTTGCGTTTCTGGACCAGTCGGTTAAATAATGTGGATTTACCAACATTAGCTCGGCCAATAATCGCAACGAGGGGTAGTGCAGACATGGTTTTCAAACTCTCTAGATCATCGGATCAAAATCCTGAACGAACTTAGCGATTCCTTTTGCAATTGAGGAAGCAAGCCTATCTAAGTAAGAACTTTGTTTTAAGCGACTCTCTTCTCTTAGATTTGTAACAAATCCAACTTCAACAAGAATACTTGCCATATTCGTATCATGTAATACGAAAAAAGGACCTTCCTTTACCCCTAAATTTTTGATACCAGAATATTTTTTTCTCATAGACTGATATAACTGACTTTGAATACTACTGGCCAATCGAGAGGATTTATTGATTTTTGTGGTACTTATCATACTTGCCAAAATTTCTTGGGTCTGGTCATCTTTCACCGATTTGACGAGTTTTCCGTTTTCACGAGCAGCTGTCGCTTTTGCTTCTTCATTATGACCAGAACCAAGGTAATAAGTTTCGATACCATGGGCACCTCGTCTAGATGCTGCATTCGCATGCACTGAAATAAAGACATCCGCATTACTGTCATTGGCAATTTTCCCACGCCCCGGAAGCGGAATAAAGATATCATTCTTTCTGGTAAGAATAACACGGTACTTGTAACGAGACTTTAAAATATCTTTCAAACGTAAAGCAATAGCAAGGTTTACATCCTTCTCTCGAAGGCCTCGATGTCCCTTCGCTCCTAAGTCTTTGCCTCCATGACCGGCATCAATTACAACTAAGGGTGCATTTTGATTACCCAATAGAAAAGAGCCATTTTTAGGTGCCTTGACAGCTACCTTGTTAGGCTCTTTATTAGACTTATTTTTTTTAACGGGAGCAATATTTTTTGTTTTTACAAAAATATTCGGTTTCGAAACCAGTTTCATTTTTGATTTTTTTTTATCACTCAATTCAATGATCAACTTGGAGCCTTCGGGCCAAACACCTATTTTAAGGTTGTTTGATTTGTTTAAGTCAAAGACTAATCGCGTATTTTTTTTATCAAACTGACTCAACCGCAAACCTTTCAAAAAGCGACTTCCAATTTTTATATTCTTAGTTACACCGTTGGCTAGTTGTGTTTCATTAAAGTTTATATATACCCTCTCTGGTTCAGACAAGCGGCCTTGAGAAAAAGTAACTGCTTCATTTGTATTCACCTCAACTCGAACAGAGTCTGACCCGACCGTGTAATTAATTTTCTCTAGAATTATTTTTTTACTAACGATTAAGTTAGATTTTTTATTCAGGTGGGCTATCTTTTTTATTTTCTTGGGAAATGCTTGTTTAACCTCGTAACGTGTCGGAACAAAGGATCTAACATGCGGTATCCTAGCTCTTGCTTTTGCAACAACGTCCCCCTTGGGAAGTATTGTCAAAATCTTCTCAAAGGAATTCAGAGCAGCGCCGTATTCCCCTCGATTGAAAAATATTTCTCCTTGACGGTAAAGAGCATCATCTGTTAAACGACCTGGCTTAAATTCTTTTACTGTTATTTTATAAGCTTCCAAGGCTTCATCGAGATCATTATCCCGTCTAGAAATAGCATAGAGTTGTTCGTATAAGTCTGCGGTTGTAAATATAGCTTTATATGCTTCGTTACTTGGAAAATATCTTTTATAAATCAATCTAAATTTTTGAATGATCGAAATCCATTGATCTCGCCGATGCATCCCCTTCTTTGATTGAAAAAACTCGTGATAGGACGAACGTGCTTTTTCATAATCAATTGATGCGGGTGAAGAAGCGGCAAATATGGTTTTCCCTGGAACCAAGGGAACCAACAAAGAAAGTAACAAAAAAAGTTTAATAGGAAAAAATTTCTTTAAAAAAAATCGCATACAACACCCCAGAACTTATGAAACTGTGAATACCAAATAATACAAAACTGGCAACATTTGGCAAAAGCGCCCTAACTTTTCATTCTATATTACACTTTAAATGCTACCACTTTTAAGAAATCCGGTCAACAAGCTTAACCTCTGATTTTATTGGTATTAGGTGCCATTTCTCAAGCGATCTGCTAGACTAGAGGGGAGGCCACAGGCCACTATTTTTTGCTGAGTTGAGAGTAAATCATAAGAAAATCGACAAAACTCCACGATGTGACTCACTGAATCATAGAAAACAAATACAGGATCCGGATTCCCATCCCTTGGTTGCCCAAGACTACCAACGTTAATTATATAACGCGAGTCAGGGACGAGCTCCAACTTGGAAGTATCATGTGAATAAATCTTATTATTTTTATTCTTTTCAAAGATACCCGGTAGATGCGAATGCCCTATAAAGCAAATACTCTGTTCAAAGTAATCAAAATTTTTTTCTGCACTTTTTATTGTAGAAACATAATGCCATTTTTTAGGCTCAAAGGGAGACGAGTGAGCCCAATAAATACCGTCCTCATCTTTTTCAATTGGCAATGTATCTAAAAAATTCTTATTACTTTGAGTCAGGATTCTCCGTGTCCAAGTGCATGCTTGATATGCAGCGGGGTTTAAGTAACTTGCGTCAGTTTGGTTTAAGACACAGCAATCATGATTACCAGCTAAAGCAAAGTCTGTCTCCTCACGAACCCACTCAACAACAGGATTGGGGTCAGCATTGTACCCTACAATATCACCAAGACAGACCTTCTTGTCATGAAGAATAGATTCTGTGACACGACAAAAAGACTGTAACGCCTCGAGGTTACTGTGAACATCGGAGAAAATTATAAATTTCACTATCTCCTGCCGGGTCGGAAGGATAAAGTCTCAATTTGTAAAAGGAAGGGGACCTTTCTGTCCAATTTCATTATAAACCTTATCCAAAATTCCATTAATAAACTCTGGGGAATCTTCGTTGCCATATTTTTTGGCTATATCTATAGCTTCATTAATGACAACCTTGGGTGGGGTTGAAAAATTAAATAGTAATTCGCACGTTCCGATTCTTAAAATATTTCTGTCAATCACCGTCATGCGGTCAAGAACCCAATGGTCACTATATTTTTGAATAATTTCATCAATCTCTTCCCTTTTATTAATAAGAGATACCACCAACTCCTTCATAAAATTTTCTACGCCTTCCTGAGATGAGTTTCGCTCTAAAAATAATTTTATCTGCTCATCCAAGTCCCCTTCATTCAGTTCAAATTGATAAAGAAACTTGAGTGCCAATTCCCGCGATGATCTTCTTTTTCCCATAATACCGAGAGATTAAAGTTTTTTAAAAAGCGTAGCCATCTCAATAGCTGCAAGAGCGGTCTCCGCACCCTTATTTCCACATTTTCCGCCTGCTCTATCTTCCGCTTGTTCTATATTATCTGTGGTAAGCACACCAAACATAATAGGGATATCTGCATCTCTGGCAACTGCTGCTACTCCGCTAGCAGCCTCACCAGCAACATAATCAAAGTGGGGCGTCCCTCCTCGAATCACCGCTCCTAAACAAATAATGACATCTTTCCCTCTAGAACAAATCTTTTTTGCAGCCATGGGAATCTCAAAAGCACCAGGAACACGAATCACCTCAATGTCCTCTTCATCAACTCCCCGACTCTCCAGTTCATTGATAGCACCGCTCAATAAGGGTTCTGTAATAAAAACATTAAAACGGCTAACTACTATGCCAACTTTCAAACCTGCGGCGTCCAAATCTCCTTCTATAAATTTTGCCATTTCAAAAAATCCATTATGAAATATTTTCAATCATATGCCCTAGTTTCTTTTTTTTCGTGCGGAGATATTTAAGATTATCTTTCTTAGGGCTCACTGCGATGGAAACACGTTCGACCACTTGTAAACCATATCCTTCTAGCCCGACTATTTTCCTGGGATTATTGGTCAATAGTCGAATTTTTCCCAACCCAATCTTTTTCAAAATCTGTGCTCCAACACCATACTCTCTAAGGTCAGGTTTAAAACCCAGCGAGGCATTGGCTTCTACTGTGTCTTGACCTTCATCCTGCAAAGCATAGGCTTTCAATTTATTGACAATGCCGATCCCTCTACCTTCTTGGTAGAGATAAAGTAATACACCCTTTTCATCCTCGGCAATCATTTTCATAGATTCCTTTAATTGCTCTCCACAATCGCAACGAAAAGAACCAAACACATCTCCTGTTAGGCATTGTGAGTGAACGCGTACTAGCGTGGGTGTTTCAGCAGTAACCTTCCCTTTAATCAAAGCAATATAAATTTGATTGTCTAATACATTCCGGAAGGTTACTGCATTAAAAACACCAAACTCAGTAGGCAATTTGGTAGATACAACTTCTTCAACAAGTGTTTCTTTCTGCAGGCGATACTCTGCAAGATCCTTAGTGGTTATCATCTTAAGACCATGTTCACGTGTAAACTCTATGAGGCTTGGTAGGCGGGCCATGGTTCCATCATCGTCCATAATTTCACAAATAACCCCTGAAGGGTATAACCCCGACATACGAGATATATCAACAGAAGATTCGGTTTGTCCCATGCGGACAAGAACACCTCCTGCACGGGCTCTAAGAGGAAAAATATGCCCAGGTTTAACTAAATCATTTTCCCCAGCTTGAGAATTAATAGCAGTCTGGATTGTTCTGGATCTATCACTGGCTGAAATTCCTGTGGTTATTCCTTCTCTAGCATCTATAGAAACTGTAAAAGGTGTTTCAAAGGCTGACTCGTTATTATCAACCATCATTGATAACCCCAATTCACTAGTCCGCTCTTCAGTCAACGCAAGGCATATTAAACCACGGCCATATTTAGCCATAAAGTTGATCGCTTCGGGTGTTACTTTTTCGGAAGCAATCATTAAATCACCCTCATTTTCACGGTCCTCATCGTCAACGATAACAATCATTCTGCCTTGACGAACATCCTCCATCGCATCTTCAATAGAACTAAAGATATTTTCCTGGCCTTGTCTATGATCGCTCATTACCATACTCTCTATTTTTTTCGTAAAGTTTCTTGTTCAGGAATATAAAATGATCTTTTTTTATTTCAAAATTCCTTGCCTACGAAGCATGTCCAACGAAACCTGTTTACCTGCATCGCCAGACAATAGAATAGTTTCACAGGCCTTATATATATATTTACCAATCATATCACATTCAATATTAACGGCATCCCCCATTTTTCTAGAAGCAAGATTGGTATGAGAAAACGTAAATGGAATAATAGACACAGAAAACACATTGCTGATGCATGAAAAAGCAGTCAAGCTAATACCGTCTATTGCGACAGAACCTTTTTCGATGATGTATGGAGTGTGTTCAGTTGGATATTCAAAGCAAAAAATTATCTCACCGCTCTTATGATCAATAGAAGTAATACGCCCAACACAATCTACATGACCACTGACAAAATGGCCGCTAATTTTATCGGAAGGTGTGAGAGAACGCTCAAGGTTAACACTGTCCCCCTCTTCTATGCTTTTAAAACAAGTTCGATTGATTGTTTCAGTACTTAAGTCAACAGTAAAAGTATCTTTCGTGCTATCTCGCACTGTAAGACAGACACCATTTACAGCAATACTTTCCCCTGCTTCAAATCCACTAAAACCATCACATCCTTGAACTATTAATACAGCTCTCGCATTTTTTCGAATAATTTGATTAACTATTCCAACATTACTAACAATACCGCTAAACATAAGTCCCCCCTAATATATATTCCCCTCAATAACCAAATCATTCCCTAACTTTTCGACTGACATGTCTTTAACTTGTATAAAATCTTTTAGTTTAGCTATTCCTTGACCACCGACAGGACCAGGAGCATTTTTGCCACCAATAATCTTCGGTGCTAAAAAACAAATTACTTTATCGATCAGTTTTTCCTTCAAGGCATTACCACTGATCTCCGACCCCCCTTCAATCATAATAGATGTGATCTCCATTTCCCCCAACTTTTCCATTAATGAAGGAAGGTCTACTTGTTCTTTCTTGTGTTTAACCAAAAGAACTTCCACACCAATTCCCTGTAATTTTTTTTTTTGGGTTGACGACAAACTGGCGCTAGAAGCATAAATAACCCGTTCCTTGTGAGCATTGTTGAAAATTTTAGCTGAGATGGAGATAGTATTTTTTCCCGCTACAATGATACGGGCAGGATTATGCATACCTTTCTTTTTGGGTCGCACGGTCAATTGAGGATCATCCACTCGGACTGTTTCTGCACCAACAAGAACTGCGTCAACCTTGCTTCTAAGTCTATGTGCGTAAGCTCTAGCCTTGGACCCGGTAATCCATTTTGAGTCACCCGTTCTCGTTGCAATTTTTCCATCCAAAGAAAACGCGCTTTTAAGAATCACCCATGGGCGCCCTGTAGTAATATACTTGATAAAAGATTCATTAATCTTTTCACAGTCTCGTTTTAAAACTCCGGTAACCACTTCTACGCCTTGCCTTCTAAGGAAGCGTATTCCTCTTCCACTTACAAGTCGATTAGGATCACGAATACCAAGGACGACCCGTTTTATTCCAGCCGCGATAATAGCCTCTGTGCAGGGTGGAGTTCTTCCATGGTGGCAACAAGGTTCTAAGTTCACGTAGAGATCGGCTCCTCTGGCCTTACTGCCTGCCTTACGCAAAGCAATAATTTCCGCGTGAGGAAGGCCCGCCTTTTTATGATACCCTTTTGCAATAATTTCACCGGATTTCACAAGAACTGCCCCAACAACCGGGTTAGGGTTAGTCTGCCCTTCTGCTTTACGTGCAAGGTTAAGAGCAAGCGTCATATAATGTCGATCAAATTCACAAGTCAAGAAAAACCTTTTTTTAACAACCCTTAATAGTTAAGAAATTAGTCATTCGTCATCTTCGAAATCATCATCAACTTCTGTAAGTGGTAAGGAAACACACCTGAACCCGCTAGCAGGATAGCGCTCATCGGGATCAAAGGTATTTCGATAGGAACATTTAGAGTGAACCATATAATTTAGCCAGGACCCACCTCTAGCAACCCGTTGAGTTATTTGCCCTTTTAAATGAAGCTGAACGCACCACTCCCATACGTTGCCAGCCATATCAAAGCATCCAAAAGGAGATATCCCCTGCTCAAATTCGGTGACTGAGGAAGTCCTTCCAATCACAAAATCACAGGTATTGGCGTAATCGTTTTGATAACCCATTGCTTCTCCCCAGGGATAATCTCTCCCATCTATGCCACGAGCAGATTTTTCCCATTCCTTTTCAATCGGCAACCGCCTTCCTAACCAAAGAGCACAAACTAAAGACTCATAAAAGTTTATCCCTATGACAGGATGGTCATCCGAAAAAGAATAGAGGGGGAAACGGAGGATGTGGTTTGGGTCGAACTCTTTATACAAAGCGTTGGTTACTGCAAATTTCATAATCGAGAACTCTTTCAAGAAAACATGGTCCTCCTCATCCTTTTCATCTTGATAAATAAATTTTCCCGCAGGGATTGTCACCATCTCGCCCCACCTTTTTACCTTTGATAATTTAACAACATCCGGATTGGAGGCCTCTCCTAGAAATTCCTCTAATTCCTTAACTTCTTTTAAAGAGTCGAACTCCTGGCGATCAACTAAATCAGACCAATCAATATTTTTTATACCCAAAAGCAGTTCTATTACCGAATAAAGAATCCGTCCGTCCCTATTTTCTCTTTTCAATAAACTTTTTAACAGGGTCAGTAAAGTTGATGGATCGTTAGCCGCTACAACATCTTCAACCTTAATTAAACGACATCGAGCGAATTGTGGAAAAGACTCTCTACATTGATACTTAAGCAACTGGGCGATCAATAGACGCCTTTCTTCTGATAAATCTCTCGCTTCACAAACAGAATTACCTGCCAAAAATAGAGCGCCCTGATCCATAAAAATATCAAAAACATCATTAGCCAAAACCATCCCTGAAAAAAACTTTAACATTTCTTCCCAACGTTCATCTCGACACTTTAAAGCGACCATTTTCTTCCAGTCTTTATTTCTAGCCAAGCTTCTAGCTGCAAAATATTCTTGAAAGGAAGGGTGCCTAAACTGCCAACGACCTGGAGTCTGTTGAAGAATTTTTTCTAATTCAGGTGGAATAGTTTCATCTCGTATTAACGTATCACATCCCTCTTTTCTTAGACGCTCTTTAGAGTAACCTGTTTCAATATCATCGATTCGCTGGGAAAACCCCTCTTCAAATAACTGAAGCGCCACTTCCTCCAATCTCTCAAAAATTATTTCAGAGTCTTTGATTTTATTTTCGTAAGAATCACTTTTTAAAAGGTGCCTGAAGTAAGCTAAGTAAACTTCACCGCGAGTAGTAAGACCGCTAAGTTTATCTAAATCTGAAAGAACGCGAAGCATCTTTAAAACCAGAGGCACTTCCATTAATTCAGGTGAATACTTACCCAAACTTGCGATCTCTTTATTTTTTTGTGCTTCTCCTAAAAATATATTGCGTTTCTTTTCATCAATTTTTTCAAAAGTCACATGAAATGCTGCATCTTTTCCTCTCTGAATTATGGAATCTGTGGCAAGAGGACCGAAGCTAAATTTTCGAGTAGCGAGAATCAATCGGTTGCTACGAAAAGTTTTATCCTCGACGAAAATCTCTAAGTAGGCTTGAAATCGGTCTTCAGCAGGCAGTTGATCCAAGGCATCTAGCATAAAAAGAATCCTCCCTTCTCTTTCTAGTGCCTTGATAGTCTTAAGAAGGCACTCTTCATCAAGAATAAGTTCGGAATCTTCCTGACACTCGATTAAAATAACATCCAACATTTCTTGATGAACCGATTCCATAAATCGCGTTATTCCTTCGCCTTCTTGCAGGTTTCCAAGGTTAAAGTAAACTGGAAGTGGATAAATAGGGTGTGGTGCCTGTTGAAGTAATTGTTCTTGGTAGTATTTCAAGAAAGTTGTTTTCCCCATGCCACAACCTGCCTCCAGCATAACTTTCATCTGATCAGTCATCAGCAAATCTTCATGGATAATTCTTGGTGCAGGAAAAACCTGTTCCTGAATACTTTGTCTGTGTCGAATGGGATTAGTGTCAAGTAAAACGGGAAGCACATAGGACTTCGCACGTGGTCCTTCCCCAAGAACATTATCTAACCAGTTAGATGTTCGAACTTGCTGATGTTTACGGTAGGTATTGATTACCCATTCGCGTGATTCTTCGGGTCTGGCACCAACAAGAGCCGACCCATCGTCATCAGGGAGCGGAACGGGCAATTCATTTGTTTCGTTCATTTTAAAGGTTCTCTATAATCATATTGATATTGTACTTTATCACAATAGCATCCTTAAACAGGACCTCTTCACTTAATGATCCCCCTTAAAGACGAAAACCCAACTAAAAACTTCCCTCTTATTACAATTATGTTAATCGTGTCTAATACGCTTATCTTTCTATACCAGATAAGCCAACCTATGGGGACCATTACAACATTTGCAACATTCGGGCTCATTCCCGCACACCTTATAGAGTCACCGATTAGTACCTATCCCACCATTTATTCGTCAATGTTTCTCCATTCAGGAATAGCCCATCTAGCAGGAAATATGCTCTACCTCTGGATTTTTGGAAACAATATTGAAGATGTTCTTGGTAAGTTTAGATTTGTTATTTTCTATCTGGTTTGCGGAACAATTGCCTCTGTGGGACACATTCTTACAGACCTTCAGTCTGATGTTCCAATGGTAGGAGCGAGCGGTGCAATTTCAGGAATACTCGGTGCGTACCTTATTTTATTTCCTTTTGCGCGGGTCAAAACCTTGGTATTTTTAGGGTTTTTAATTACTATTATCCGCATACCAGCCATCGTTCTTCTAGTGATTTGGATCCTGATACAGGTTTTCAGCGGCATTGTTGCAGGTGATGGCAGCGTAGCGTGGTTTGCACACATCGGAGGATTTGTCACCGGAATGCTTTTTATACTACCCTTTCAAGACATTAAACACTGAGAGCTTTTTTACTGAGCATAGTAAGAAACCATCAACCCAAAACAAAGGATGACGAAAAAAACCCAAAAAAACATCATAATTCCC
>JAPYPK010000007.1:17597-30141 GCA_029937655.1 Nitrospinaceae bacterium | reverse complement strand
GGCTCAATCACAGGGTTTCCCAAAGATAAGTCAAACACATTGTCTGCGCCGTACTCCTTTTTCATACGCAGACCTTCTTCGAACATTTTTCTAATCCAAGAAGAACTCTTTAGTTTTTCGCTGATTTTTTGCGAAATCGGCATTTCAACCTCAATATTAAAAATATTAAAAAAATATCAATAACATAAAGCTACTATCGAGTGCAACTGACTTGAGTGGAGACTCTATTTTTATTATGCTTACATCTTTATGTTTAATTGTATTACCTAAAAGGATTTAACCATGACATCGAATTCTCCTATCATACGCTTTAAAGATGTTTGTAAATATTATTACGCGGGTAACGAGAAGGTTGTAGCTTTATCGGGGGTAAGTCTGGAGTTTCAGCGGGGAGATTTTGTTTCGATAATGGGTCCTAGCGGTGGGGGAAAAACAACTTTTTTAAATTGCCTGGGTGGACTGGATTTCCCAGACCAGGGAGAAATACATCTTAATAATCGTTTGTTAAATAGATTAGATGACAAAGAACTTACTGAGTTAAGGCGAAAGGAAATTGGGTTTATTTTTCAGTTTTTTAATCTCATGCCTACTCTAACGGTTCAAGAAAATGTAGAGTTGCCGCTTTTGCTTAGCCATTCAGCTAAAACCGAAAGTAAACAAGTTCAAATTCTTTTGGATTATGTTGGTCTTTCCCATAGAGCTAAATCGTTTCCCGCAGAATTATCTGGCGGCGAGATGCAAAGAGTTGCGATTGCCCGCGCGTTAGTTCATCGGCCATCAATTCTTCTGGCCGATGAACCAACAGGCAACTTAGATTCTGAAAATGGAATTAGGATTCTCGAACTTATGAATAAAGCCTCTACGGATTTCAATACCACCGTGGTTATGGCAACACATAATTCACAAATTGCTGATAATGGAAACCGTCACTTTGAAATTCGTGACGGAAAAGCTACGCCCAGAGCCAATTAAAATTATATGGATATAGCTTTAACGTTTTAAAACGATGCATGTAAATTTTTCTATGTTTTTATTGAAAATAAATTATCGGGTTTGATTATGGGCTTTCTTTTTTACTTTAAAGATCTTTTTTGGGCACTTATTTTACGCCCTGTTTTACGTGATCCCTTCCGAATGATAATTACAATTTTAGGCGTTGCTATTGGTGTTGCAGTTTTCCTAAGTATTCAACTGGCCAATAGGCAGACACTCCGCTCATTTGAGGAGAGCGTAGATCTAGTACTTGGTAGGGCAGATGCTATTGTCCATGCAGAGGGAATGGCTTTTGATGAAAAATATTTTCAGGAGCTTTCACATGTTCGTAAATTAGTTAAATCCTACCCTGTAATAGAAGGATATGGTGTTGAATTAAAAACTGGCCAGGTGGTAGAGATTCTTGGAACAGATCTCCTGCAAGATAGCGGTATTAGGGATTTTTCAATTAAAACACTGGAGAAGGACCTTAAGGGATTATTGCCACTTATTATGGACCCCAAAGGTATTGTGTTGCCTGAAAAGTTTATCCCTGGAACGAACTTTAAGCCCGGAGATAAAATTAATTTTCTTATTAATGGTATTGAAAAAACATTCAACGTAAATGCCATTCTAGAGAATAAAGGCTTAGCTCGAGCTCTCAACGGAAATTTCGCGCTCATGGATATTGCTGCTGCGCAATGGGCTTTTGGGAGAATAGGTAAGCTTGACCGTATTGACATCGAATTTAAAAGAAAAGAAAACTTCGCGTCGATACGTGAAAAACTTTCAGAAGTGTTACCTAATTTTCTTCGCGTGGATAGACCGGAAAGAAAGAACAGGCAAGTAGAAAAAATGTTACGAGCATTTCAATATAACCTTACTGCTTTAAGTTTTGTGGCTCTCATTGTTGCTTTATACCTAATTTATAATATGGTTGCGTTGTCAGTGGTGCGCAGGCGGGCCGAGATAGGGACACTCCGGGCAATAGGAGCAACACCGTTACTTGTCGCTAGCATTTTTTTTATTGAAGCTGGAATTATTGGTGCCGCAGGTTCTGTGATTGGTGTCTGGTTAGGAAAATATTTAGCACAGTTTTCGCTTGATGCAGTATCCGTAACCGTCAACAATCTTTACACTCCGAGTTATGTGACTGAAGTGGATTTTAACTGGCTTCAGTCATGGCCTTATTTGCTCCTTGGAGTAGGTCTTTCTTTGGTTTCTGCTCTTATACCAGCTATTGATGCGTCCAGGACGTCACCTGCAACCGTAATGCGGCGTGGCAGCTATGACCTGAAAATATTTCGGGGGGACAGAAGACTAACCTTATTGGCTATTACTAGCTTTGCTATGGCCGGGATATTCAGTTTGCTGCCTCCCATAGGTGGGTTTCCCTATTTTGGATTCCTGGCAGTATTCTTTGTGATTATGGGGTTATCTTTTTTTTCGCCATCCGCTTTACTTACAGGAAGAGATCTTTTAAGAGGTATTTGTAAGAAATATTTTGGTGGGGAGGGTTTTTTAGCGTGTATGAATTTGTCGCAAAATATTGGTCGCAATTCACTTGCCATTTCCTCGCTCGCAATAGCGTTCATGATGATTATAAGTATGTCGATTATGGTACATAGCTTCAGACAAACGGTCATTGTCTGGATCGGTCAAACACTAAAAGCTGACCTTTTTGTCCGAGTTGCAGGAGGAAGGGACATCGACTACCAGTATACTTTGCCAGGCGATCGAGTAGAAGATATAAGAAAAATTTCTGGTGTTGCTGCTGTGGATTTATTTCGAGCTCAAGATATCAGTTATAACGATAAACCGGCAGTATTAGGTTCGGGTGATTTTGAAGCACTATCCCGTTACGGTAATTTGGTTATAAAGTCTGGCCCAACCGCACAGGAACTATTTGCGCAGATGGTCGGTCAAGACCGCGCTATTATTTCAGAATCTTTTGCACTTAAGCATGAGGTTGGAGTGGGTGATTCCTTATTTATGGAGACACCAAATGGTTCGGCAAAATTTCAAGTCGCAGCAGTATATTATGACTATTCGAGGGAGCGGGGCTACATCATTATAGATCGATCAATATTTATTAAATATTATGGTGATACGGATGTGAACAGCTTCGTGATTTACCTCTCAAATAAAAATGAGATAGAAAATGTCAGGCAGGAACTCCTCAAAACACTTGGCGCGGATTACAATTTGGTTATAAGGTCAAACCCTGAATTAAAAAAAAACGTACTAGAAATTTTTGACAAAACCTTCGCCATTACTTACTCATTAGAAATTATTGCAGGGGGTGTGGCATTACTTGGGTTATTCAACACTCTGATCGCGCTTATCCTTGAAAGAAAACGAGAGATAGGGATTATAAGGTTTATTGGAGGATTTCAAGATCAGGTTAAGCGCATGGTTCTTATCGAGTCAGGCATATTAGGGTTAATAGGTTCGATAATGGGTGTAGCCGCAGGAGGGATTGTTTCTTATATTTTGATTTTTGTGATTAACAAGCAGTCTTTTGGCTGGACTATCCAAATCCACTTCCCATATATTTTTGTTTTATTCTCTTTGATTTTATTTTGGGTCGTTTCCCTCATTGCCGGTCTTTATCCCGCGCGTTTAGCTGTTAGGCTAAACCCAAAGGAAGCAGTCCGTGTTGAATAATTACAATGCACATTGTACTATCTAACCCGAATGAAACTTAGTTTTAATAATTCGTTTTATACTAATAGTCCTTTAAGATGTGAGTTTGGCGATGGCAGATTTTAATTTAGAGGAAGCACGTAGTTACCTTAATTATCTTTTGACACTTAGTCTTCGTCGAGAAGAGGCTTTTGGGTCATTAGCTTTTACCTTCATAAAGGAAAATGATATGGAGGCGTTAGGTCTGTTGCCTGAAGAACAGTTCAATCTGCTGATGGCAATTATTCAGGCATTTGCTCCTGAGCCAAAGCGTTACGTTCAGAAGCTTGATCTCTTGAATAAAGCAAAAGAGCTACAAGCAAGAACTAGTTACTCAAATCCTGACCTTGCACGCCAGCTGGACTATGATATACGCAAAACTCAGGCGGAACTTAATATATATAATGATGCTATGAGGCCAGCAGGTTTGCCTCTGGATAAGCAATTAATTTTTGTGCAGTCCGATGTGCCAGATTATATTTTGGACATCGCGCAAAAAAGGGCAGGGGCCTATTACCAGGAAAAGTACCACCTGACAAAAGAGGCGAAAGCGGGACAGCACTTCACAGGTGGGCCCAGAAAGTTCGAGCCGGACAATAAAGATGTGCATCGGGAGTTCCCAGGGGCCTGTGCCCCCTTTATGAATTCACGAACCAACGCCTTTCATTTGATGCTTCCTTTCGATTTAAAAATAACTCGCAAACCTGAAGATCCTTTGGAAGCAGGGGTGCGTGTCTTTTATGCTAAGGAAGGGTACTCTTTTCCGTTAGCTTATGATATGGATAAGCTTATTAGTTATAATGACGCACAAGTTCTTCCAATAGATTTAGAAGATCCAAACCTTTTATTTGTTTCAGCATCTCAAGTGAAAGAACGGGAATGTAAATATCAGATTGGTACCCCATCTCCTGAAAACCCTCTCGAATTAAGTTATCCTCGCGCTGTTTTAGAACGTATGGGTAGCCTGGGTCCATTTCTGCAGGTTGTTAATAATTTTAAGGTGTGGTTCGACTCCTCTCGCGTTTCGGTTTTAATTCAAGGGGCGCCTGATCTTCATGAATATGGCCTGCAGGGGGGGTCTGGTTTGATGACTCGAACACATGCATCTGACAAGATACCTGCTTATGCCGAATCGTCAAAAGAACCTTGGCAGGAAGGCCTTAGCTTTAACTTTGTCAATATGCACCTACAACTCCTTCCTGGGGAAGAACGGGCTATTGTGCCATTCAATACACCGATATTCTCTTTACACCCAGTGCTTAATCGGCAGTGCTTTCAAATTATGAATGCTGAGGAAGCAACCCAAAACTGGGAAAAGGAACAGGCGAAAGCGAATAAATAAGATCTCTCTCCCGGAGAGCAGTTTTATTTTCGGATCAGAATATATTTTAGGATTGAAAATGATTAAGGTCTTTCAAATTAATGTTGTTTTTTTGTGCCTGTTTTTATTTCTTTTTGGGTGTAGTGAGTATAAAAAAGATGAGGGGGGGATATCTGCCTCTAGCCAAATAAAAGACCCTGCTGAGCTAATAAAACTTGCTGTCAGCAAACAAGTTACAGGAACTTATGATGAGGCAATAGATATTCTTAACCAAGCCTTAGAAATTAATTCTTTGTATGCGCCAGCCCATTACCAAAAAGGGTTGATTTATGAGGAGTGGGATAGGAGAAAAGAAGCTCTCACGTCATACAACAAGGCAGTGGAAATAAACCCAACTTATAATGAGGCCCGACTTGGCCTTGCATCACTTTACGATAAATCTGTGCTAAACGAACTTGCCTTAGAACAATACCTTAAAGTAGTTGAAACGAGAAGTGATGACCCAGATATTCATTTTAAAATTGCGTTGGAGTACTGGTACCTTCAAGACATTCCAAAAACGGCTGAATACTACATTAGAGTGATTGAAATAAATTCAGAGCATTTGCAGGCACATTTAAATTTGATTAGCGTATACGAACGAATGAAAAATTGGGAAAAGGCTCTTGAAGAAATCGTAATTGTTAAAAGACTGTCACGAAAAACTAACAATCAGCAAGCCATAATTATAGCGGAAAACAAACTTAAATTTATCCAAGGTAGGATGAACGTAACAAAGAAAGATATAAAACGAAAGTCAGAGCCGCCTTTTGACTAGATAAATTTCATTCGCAGGTCTCGGCCTTAAAAAAATCGCCACCTTTGTGGGTTCCCTTATCTGTTCCCCAATGAATTTTTTTGTCAAGTTTTTTTAAGTGTGGAATGTGCTTTGAGCAGTGAATATAAGCCTCTTCAACAGTTATAGATATCCAACGCTCGGGAACGATCCCTTCTTCCCAGACATCGTTCGCAAAAACAGCCTGAGTCTTACCTGCCAGTAACTCATCGTTTTCAATAATCTTTGCTTTGCCATTCACATGTAAACCAATCGTGTTTTCAAAAAAATCTATGAACGTCATGCCAATATTTGGGTTTTTTAGAATGTTTCCCATGCTGGCCATGACACCGTTACCTCGATATTCCGGGAGAAGAAGTGTTTTTTTACTTAACACCCTGACAAATCCTTGTTTGCCTGCACGAAAAGAACAATCACATTCTCCCTTAGAGTCAGCAGTTGCAATAAAAACCATTTCCTGTTTTAAAATAAACGCACGCATGTAAGGATTAAGATAATCCAACATTTGTTTATCATAAAACGCAGAGGCTTTCTTCTCTGAACCAACTTTTTTTTGAAGAATTCGTTCTCCCTCAGAGCCTAGAGTAGCCATAAAATACATCCGATTTGATTTTTTAAAATAACTTGGTTAGTTCAATAAAATACATCATACAATATCCTAACACGCGGCGCGAAAGTGGCTCACTTAGTAGCACTTATTTAAATGTTGACGCAAACTTCTCATGGCCTTCACTGGCAAGACTTTCTTTGGGTATAAATCTTAGTGAGGCGGAATTTATACAATATCTAAGCCCTGTGGGCTTGGGGCCATCATTAAACAAGTGACCTAGGTGAGAACCGGAGCTTCTGGATTTAACTTCTATGCGGTTCATCCCCAAGCTGTCATCCTTTTTGGTAATAGTATTGTTGGGTATGAGCGGTTTGGTAAAAGACGGCCAACCAGTGCCAGATTTAAATTTATCCTGAGAGCTGAAAAGGGGTTCGCCTGAAACAATATCTACGTAGATCCCCTGTCTCTTGTTATTCCAGTAGTCATTTTTGTAAGGGGGCTCAGTTCCATTTTCCTGTGTGACTCGATATTGAAGAAACGTCAGCTGTTTTTTTAATTCATTTTCAGATGGTTTGATAAATTTACTATAAAGGGGCAGCCCTCTGCCGGTATTCTTTTTTTTGGAACTGTTTGTTACCTTGTACTTTAGCTTCTCTCCCCAATATTTTTTTAAAAAATGGTCTCTCCCCGATCCCACGCGGTATATTTTGTAACGAATGGTACTTTTCTTGTAGAAATCTTGGTGATATTCTTCGGCAGCATAAAATGTAGTTGCCTTGACAATGTTTGTTTTTATTTTACTTTTAAATCGTTCACTCTTTTGAAGTTTACTCCTCGATTTCTCAGCTAGCTTTTTTTGCTCTTGATCGTGGTAGAAAATGGCAGGTCTGTATTGCTTGCCTCGATCCACAAATTGCCCGCTCCCATCAGTAGGGTCGATATTCCTCCAAAACACTTCCAGCAAATCGTTGTAGGAGATTGTAGAAGAATCGTAATGGACCTCTATAGCTTCTGCATGATTTGTTAAGCCGGTCGCTACTTCTTTATAACGCGGATTTTCTCTTTTGCCTCCGGTATATCCAGAGATGACTTTTGAGACACCCGGCAATTTTTCAAATGGGGGTTCCATGCACCAGAAACATCCACCTGCAAAGGTTGCTTTCTTCAAACCTACCATTGAAGAAGACTTACTTTTGTCGTCAGGCTCACTGGATCCACGTATTGTTGTAAAAAACACAGCTATAAAAACTATTAATATAATAAAAAAATGAATGTAATTATTTTTCATTCTCTTTGACTCGTGGAAATATATTTCTGGATTTTTGTTCTCAAAGTGTATGAATTAAGAGTTCTGAACTAGTTTATTTGATTCTTTTACTTTAAGGTTATTTTTGTGTTATCTTTTTTTATTCAGAAAATGTATGTCCGTCCGCCGCGAATGATTACAAAAGTACTATCAAATTCATGCGATTTTTCAACAGACCATCGCAGAATTTATTGACTGAGGTGGTGTGAACAGACCTTAATTAAAGCCTTTACTTTATGCTATAAACCTCCGAAGCCTAGTATTATGTGGGGTTGTGAATGCGGCCTAAAATAACTAACGATCGCAAAAAAACTCTTTAAGTGTATGAATATCAATAAATTGATAAAACCTTGGAGGTGAGGTTGTTTTTGTTTGACAACGCAACATATTGTATATAGTTTGTTTTATGACACTAGATATAGTTGTCAGAGGTTTTAACCGACGCTCCAAAATTCATTGTGTGCTGGATAGGCAGTTTTTTAGGTTGCTAAGTCATTAAGGGAGATTTGTGTGCATATTGATCGGGTTTTTACTAAATTTTCGGCAGACCAGAGCGACCCCTATAGAGAAGTAGAGTTTGTAGAAAGATCTTCAAAAATCACTAATGCAGACGGTTCTATTGTTTCTCAAATGGACCGGGTGTTAGTACCAACCCTTTGGTCTCAAGTGGCTGTAGATATTATGGCCCAAAAATATTTTCGAAAGGCTGGAGTTCCTGCTCGACTCAAGAAAAAAATAGAGGATGGAGTTCCCGAGTGGCTTTGCCCCTCAGAGGAGGATACTGAAGCATTGTCCGGGCTTCCAGAATCAAAGCAGATGGGTGGCGAAATGGATTCACGGCAAGTATTTCACCGTTTAGCGGGTTGCTGGACCTATTGGGGTTGGAAGAACAAAAGCTTCGAAAACGAAGATCAAGCGCGCAATTATTACCAAGAAATGTGTTTTATGTTGGCGAGTCAGATGGCTGCTCCGAACTCTCCCCAGTGGTTTAACACAGGACTTAATTGGGCCTATGGTATAGAGGGGCCAGCTCAGGGGCACTATTTTTTCAACGATAAAACCGGGCAGGTTGAAAAATCAAAAAATGCTTACGAACGACCTCAACCGCATGCCTGTTTCATTCTTTCCGTCAAGGATGACCTGGTCGGGCAAGGTGGCATTATGGATCTTTGGCAACAGGAGGCACGGCTATTTAAGTTCGGGTCAGGCAGCGGAAGCAACTTTTCTAAACTGCGCGGCGAGGGAGAACCCCTTTCTGGCGGCGGCAAGTCATCAGGACTCATGAGCTTTCTTAAAATTGGTGATCGCGCAGCGGGGGCCATAAAATCTGGGGGTACAACAAGGCGGGCTGCTAAGATGGTGACTCTCGATATCGATCATCCTGATATTGAACAGTTTATAAATTGGAAAGCTAAGGAAGAGCGTAAGGTTGCCTCAATAGTAACAGGCAGTCGAATTCTTAAACGGCGGTTGAAGGAAGTTTTTCTTGCGTGTTGGGATGAGGGTTTGAAGGGGGATATCCGTTTCGACGTTAAAGAAAACACTAAGCTCAAAAAAGCGGTGCGGAGGGCTATTGAAGATTTTATTCCTGAAAACTATGTCTATCGAGTAATTCAGCTTGCGCAGCAGGGCATCAAGGAATTTGAATTCGAAGAGTATGACACCAATTGGAACTCTGAGGCTTACGCCACAGTTTCCGGACAAAATAGCAATAACTCTATTCGTCTGACCAATGATTTTCTGCATGCCGTGGAGGGTGATGGTGATTGGGACCTTCGTCAACGTACCAATGGGAAATCCATTCGGCGGCTACGGGCTCGTGAACTTTGGCAGTCTATAAACACAGCCGCTTGGGCCAGTGCTGACCCGGGACTTCAGTTCGATACAACTATTAACGAATGGCATACTTGTCCTGAGGAGGGCCGCATTCACGCGTCTAACCCTTGTTCAGAGTATATGTTTCTGGATGACACGGCGTGTAACCTAGCATCAATTAATTTGATGAAGTTTTATGATTCTAAGACGGGTGTATTTGATGTAGATAACTTTCGCCATGCTTGCCGTTTGTGGACTCTGACACTTGAAACCTCAGTAGCCATGGCGCAATTCCCAAATGTAGAGATTGCGCGTAAAAGTTTTGAATACCGTACGTTGGGATTGGGGTATGCCAACTTGGGTGCATTGCTAATGATAATGGGAATCCCTTATGATTCAGATCAAAGTCGTGCCATAACAGGTGCGATCACCGCATTGTTAACAGGCGCATCTTACGCAACATCTGCTGAACTAGCTTCTGAGCTTGGACCTTTTTCCCAATATGAAAAAAACAAGAAACATATGATGCGCGTTATGCGTAATCATCAAAGGGCCTTATTAAATTCTGATCGATTGGAATACGAAGGATTATCTATTTTTCCTCAAGGGGTTTGTTCGGAGGATTGCCCGAATAGTCTGATGGTGGCAGCTAAAAAGGCATGGGGTGAGGCCTTGGCGCTGGGCGAAAAACACGGTTTTCGTAATGCGCAAACCACTTGTATCGCCCCTACCGGAACTATCGGTTTGTTGATGGACTGCGATACCACAGGTATTGAACCTGACTACGCCTTGGTAAAGTACAAAAAACTTGCAGGTGGGGGATATTTTAAAATCATTAACCAGTCGGTCCCATCTGCTCTTAAGCGACTAGGTTATAAGTCAGGCGAAATACAGTCGATTGTAGATTACTGCGTCGGAACAGGCAGTTTGGAAGAAACTCCTCATATTAATTTTAATACCCTAAAGGCGAAAGGGTTTACAGACGAAGTTATTTCTAGAGTTCAGGAAGAACTGCCTAAAGTATTTGATATTACATTTGCTTTCAATAAGTTTGTTTTAGGTGAGTCCTTTTGCGAGGGAGTTCTTGGGATTAGTAGCGAAGAACTAGACTCTTTTGACTTTAATATGCTCAACTGTCTTGGCTTCTCAGATCAAAATATTGAAGAGGCCAACAATGTTATTTGCGGTACCATGACTCTAGAGAACGCGCCGTATCTTAAACAGGAACATTATTCAGTTTTTGATTGTGCCAATACCTGTGGAAAGTATGGGAAACGATTTATTAGATCTGAAGCTCATATTCATATGATGGCGGCAGCTCAGCCGTTTCTTTCGGGTGCTATCTCCAAGACAATCAACATGCCCAACGAGGCTACTCTTGAGGATATGGATAATGCGCACATGCTTTGTTGGAAGCTCATGTTAAAGGGGACAGCAGTATACAGAGATGGATCAAAACTGAGCCAACCTCTTAACAGTACTGTTAGCGAAGGTTTTAAAGTGCTTGAAGTTGAGGATATTGAGGAGAAGCAGCCTCTTAAAATTGCTAAGAAAATTGTCGAAATCGTGCGTGAACGGAAACGAAGAACCCTTCCTCACCGACGGGCTGGTTATACCCAGAAAGCGGTTATTGCTGGACATAAAGTTTATCTGCGAACGGGTCAGTACTCTGATGGCTCACTCGGTGAAATATTTATCGATATGCATAAAGAAGGAGCCGCTTATCGTAGCCTTATGAACTGTTTTGCTATAGCGATTTCTTTGGGGTTGCAACATGGTGTTCCGCTTGAAGAGTTTGTCGATGCCTTTGTGTTTACACGTTTTGAGCCAAATGGAATTGTCACAGGTAATGAACGAATCACCATGGCTACCTCCACTATTGATTATATATTCCGAGACTTAGCTATTCATTACCTTGACCGCACGGACCTTGCCCAAGTGACACCTGATGATCTCCGGGCAGACGCTATCGGGAAGAACGATGAGTCAGAACCTAATGATGTCAGTAATCAAGGCTCTACGGACAAGTCGTCGGCAGCGATGATCCAAGGAGAAGGGAAAAGAGAATCTAAGGCTACCCTAACTGGCTCTCATGTCAAAGAAAACGGAAACAATGGACATGCTAAACCTGTCGAGATAACCCCGGTCCGTAGTAATGGAAGTGAAGGGGGGCAGGCTGTGGCCGCGCGAAAATTGGTTTCTACAACGTCCATCGCGAGATTAAAGGGCTATGAAGGTGATCCGTGCACAGATTGTGGGCAACTGACTCTTGTTCGGAATGGTACCTGCCTCAAATGTCAAACCTGTGGAGCTACTTCGGGTTGCTCATAAGTTTCTAACCACACTCTTAACATTAAACTAATTTATCGATTTGACGCAACGGAAGCCGAATGTTGGGTTTTTAATGTTGCCGGCTACGACATTTCGATAGTCTATAGTGGCGAAGCCAAGCGGACTTGTCCAACTCCCTCCTTTCGCGATTCTATAAGTTCCTTTTTTCTTTGGTCTTAAATTTTTAGGGAGAGGAGAATGAGGGGTATCAACCCATTCCCATACGTTCCCAATCATGTCCAAGGTGCCAAAAGGTCCGGATCCTAAAGGGAATGACCCGACAGGTGCAACCGAAGCAAACCCATCTTTTTCTTCGACAAGGTTGGCGAATGACCTTTTGGTTTTATTGCTCCAATAGGTAGGTTTTTTTGACGAACCTCCTGCCGCCAACTCCCACTCAGCTTCTGTCGGTAAACGTTTTCCCACTGCCCGGCAATGTTTATCTGCGTTGACCCATTCAATACCCATGGCTGGACAGGCTAAACAGGTTTTCTCTGTTATATAGGTTTGGTCGTGAGTTGGGTGTGTTTTTTTGTATTGCTTCACGGTCACCTCAGTGTGGTCAATATAAAACATGTCCATTATTTTTAGGTCATTGGAAACATTAATGGGAGGGTCAAAGCTTCTTTGCTTTGGTTTTAGCCGGTTGGTCTTATCAACTGAAGGATCAACCAAAACCATAAGCGTGCCACTAGCTGGATGAATTATGGTGGGTAATAATATTTGATC
>JAPYPK010000007.1:0-17497 GCA_029937655.1 Nitrospinaceae bacterium | reverse complement strand
TTTCTTTTATGTGTTTTGGCATGGAGGGCAAGTTGTTCAATACTTACTCTGTCTTTTGGCGGGTGTTTTCTAGAATGCTTCCGATGTTTGCTTAAGCCTGAATTACATGCTGATATAAAAAAAAAGGTGAGTAATGTAACGGCTAATACAGTTTTCAAGATTCCTTATTCCTTCGTAAGCATAGATTCAAATCTTTTTTTCAAACTATTGTAGCGCTCATACTCTATTTCTGCCAATTCTGGTTTCCCAATTTTTTCATAAGTGAACCCTAAACTATATCGAGCATTAAAATTGGTAGGATCTAGTTTTACCACGGTCTTAAAGGCTTGTACCGCTTTTTCATATTCATTCCGATAATTATATATCCCGCCTAGCCCATAAAAAGCACTCACATTTTTTGGGTCCAGTTTCGTAGCTTTTAAAAAAGAATCAAACGATTTGTCATAGGCACCTTTTTCACTATGTTTTGTGGCTTCTTGGACTAATTCGTCACTACTTTTGGATGAACATTGACTGGTGACCAAAAAGGTAAAGATGATAATAAAAAAAGAAAAGATGCGAGTAGAAGAGTACATATATTAAAAGTACAAATATAAAAAATTTCTCATGCTCGGGAATGTCTGTAAGTTCAAGTTCTTTGTAAGGCTAGATGTATGAATAAATTTTTCTTTATACGGTGTTACGATATCAGCAAGTGAAGACGTTAAATTATCCTTCAGTGAGTAATCGCTGTCGCAGTCAATGTTGGCCGTTCGTTAGGACGGAGTCCGCCACTGCCAAATATTGGAGTCGGTTCGTTGCATAATGCCCCACAATCTGCAATACCAGCACTTAGAGGTGACTCTCCAAAATGAAGTAAAAATAATTTCTCTGTTTCACTGAATGCTTTTTCAAGGTTCCTTCGGTCCTTTTCACCGCGCATTCCAAAATAGGGGAAATGGTGAATATACTTACCAAATAGGTTCTCGCAGTCAGACATGTATTTCTGCGTATCTAGGATGTGAGTGTGCCAGAATATATCGATCTCTTTGCTGGGAACGATCACTTTGTCATTATATATACTCGATAGATACAGAAATCTACGATACCAAATTTCTAACACTTCGGTTTTGACAAGGGACCAGCTGGGACCATCTTCTCTTTGCGTAAGAGAAAATTTAATTGATTCTAAATCTAGATTACGACTAAATTCATTAAACGATGTTTTTTTCATATCCCAGGCTCTCTTGGAAAGTGTTGAATAAAAAATGCAATTGATGGTTAAACTATTTTAGACTCTCTTTCTCAGGAAATAAAATTAAAAAAATCTGATCATGTGCCTCATTTACTTTTAAATACTTTTATCAAACTTTAGTTAGCGTCAGATAACAAGTTTATAAGACACACGAATTCCACTTGCGTAAATGTCAGCCCAGTGAGAATCAAGTTTTTGCTTAGGCGTGAGCAAGTCCTGAAATGAACAAGGTCTAGTAATATGACTAGACCAATCTAGTGGTTCCCAGGCTAAACCTAGCGACTCAAACCACAATTCTAACATTGCGTGTGTGGGTAAGGTAGTCAAGCTTAGATTGCGCCCTTTCCGATTAAAGCTTTCGGGTAGATTATAATCCTTTTTTTCTGTTTGGGTAGGGCATGATATCATCAGAGGAAGGCTGAGAATTTGATTTGTCAAATGAGGATGAGTTCTTGGTGCGTCCTTTCCCTGGACCGCCGAATAGGAAGTTGTGAAAGTATCAATGAGAATAGTTTCTTTTGCTGCACGTGCCATAAGCTTGAGTAAACGGTAAGGCTCAGTCATATAATATAGAACACCAAAACAAAAGACGGTGTCGAAAGAATTCGGTTCTACCCCTTCTAGAAATTCGAGAATATCATAAGTTTCAAATTTGTACTTCGATGTGCTTATATCTTCTTTAGAAAATAAATCTATGCAACGTTTTGTTGTACGTTTTTCTACATCAATACCATGGATAAATTTTGCCCCGAGCTGTAAAGCTGCCCAAGAAAAAATTCCGGTGTGAGACCCGATATCTAGGATAGATTTATTTTGAAGGTGTTGACGATTGTTATCCAGTAAAATACCAATTCGGCTATTAACACACTCAGAGTGATAAGGAATAGCCCATCTTTTAGTTCTGGTGTCCGTAGTCAAGAATGGGGAATCAGGAGGAATATAAATCTTCATGGTTGATCAATGGGTAAAGATATTAAAAAGACTCTTATGGTGAAGTTGTCTAGAAACGGTCAGGTTTTTAATCAAAAAATGCTACTACACTAGTATTAAGGCAATAGTATGCATTGGTTATACGGAGTTGTTTGTTTAAGGACATATCCTTAAGAACATGAAATTAGTATTCTATATATGTAAGTATTAAAAAAAATACTTTTATTACAGCGTTGTCGGCAGACTGACCCTCAAGGTCCTTGGTGTTTGTTGCTACTGTTAATGTGGATCTAACTAAACTGCCATGATTCTCATACTCTATCTTAAAAAATTTCTAGAGATACTATAATGGAAGAAAACTAATATGAAAGAAAATTTCATTGAATAAAAAAAAGAAAAACAAAAAAAAATCTATGAGGGAAGACCTTATCTCAGAAGAAGGTTTGTCCTCTATCGGTGAAGCTTTTCGAAAACTTGACCCTCATATGGCGATTCGCCTCAAAGCTCTTCAGGGAGTCGAGTCTCCAGCCGAATGGGTAATGGAGGTAATATTTGATTTATTTCCTTACGCTTGGAAAGATACAGAGTTACTTGGAGAAGCTATCCTAAGTATCTTTGCATGTGAATATGAGGAAGCAGTTGAGACTTTAAAAGGAGTCGTGCGTATGAGCCCGGATGCCTACCCAGCGTATCATCTTTTAGGGCATGTATACGGTTGTATGGCGAATTATAAGGATGAAATCGAGTGTTATAGGAAAATCATAAAATTAAGGAGCGATTACCCTCAGGTTTATTATAGTCTTGGAATGAGTTATTGGTTAGCCGGGCGGGACAAAAAAGCAATGGCAGCATTTCATACTGCTATCCCAATGACCCCAGAATTTGCAGTCCCAGAATTTTGGTTTACATTCACATTCGAAAAACTTAAGCGTTATCCAGCAGAAAATAATGGAACAGGTGATAAGAATACCATCGAAAAAAACCGCGTTCTATCTCACCTGTTTCATATGATTGGATTAGAATTAATAGAGTATGGTCACAATTCAGAAGCACGTCAGGCGTTCAAAAAATCTATACAATTACTGCCAGAATTCGCAGAATCCTATTATCAATTAGGTTCTGTTCATATGAAGAAGTTGAGAAATTCTAAGCGTGCTGAAAAATACCTGCGAATGGCAGAGCATTTATTTCAAGAGCAGAAAGAATTTCAGAAGGCAAAATTGATACAGCAGGTTTGTGATTCCACGGATCTTCTCATAGATAAAAATAAAGCCGCGGAAGACTGGTTAAAAGAAGGGCTTCGACTCCAACAATTAGGTTTGAATCAAGCTGCAGTAGATGCATATAAAATCTCTATATCCTTTAAACGGGATTTTATGGATGCTTATTACAATATGGGGATCGCTTACGGAAGCTTAGAAGAGATTGGGGTTGATGTCATTGATCAGGCGCTAGGATGCTTAAAGCAAACTATTCGTTTGAGTGCTGATTTTATTCATGGGTATATTGCACTTGGCGCTGCTTATATTAGAAAAGAGGAATACGAAAAAGCACTAGATGTTTTGAGCAGAGCGGTAACACTTGATTCGAAAGATTCGAACGCACATTATTATATTGGAGTCGCCTACCGGGCATTGAAAGATTTTGAAAGAGCAGCGACCTCTCTCCGCAGTTCGGCATTGTTAAAACCGGATTCATTGCAGGCGCAATACTTTTTAGGCCTTGTTTTGCTAGATTGTGAAAAGTTTCAGGGTGCATGCGATGCTTTTAGTGAAACAGTACGCATTAAGCCAGACTTTGCTGAGGGACATTACATGCTAGGTTATATATTCTTGGAAAAACTATTTGATGAGGAAAAGGGAGTCCATCATCTTAGTAAGGCGGAAAAACTTTATATTAAGTTGGAAGACTTTG
This sequence comes from Nitrospinaceae bacterium, assembly GCA_029937655.1. Classification (GTDB taxonomy): domain Bacteria; phylum Nitrospinota; class Nitrospinia; order Nitrospinales; family VA-1; genus Nitromaritima. The sequence goes on along the minus strand of JAPYPK010000007.1, from coordinate 13,419 downwards.
ATAGTCTGGAACGAGTTCGGAAAATATTAAGAGAATAAGGGGAGGGGCTAATAGTTATAGCCTAGGCCATTCTTGCAATAAAAATATAGTATTTAAACTTAATGAAACCATGCATGGGATGAAAAAATATCTGAATGATTTCTTGTAGTCAGAATAGAGAGGACTCTGTAATAGAGGGTGATGAATAATAAAATAATCTTATTGGTTTTAATTGGGGCAGGGGTTGCTTCGTTTTATTTTTTTGATATGCAACAATATTTATCATTTGAAAGTTTGAAAGCCAACCGAGAGAGGTTGAATGTTGTTTACCACGAGAACCCCATTATTTTTATGTCAGGGTTTATTGGAATTTATTTTTTAATAGTTGCCCTTTCGTTACCTGGGGCAACGGTACTTACTCTGACCGCGGGTGCTATTTTTGGGTCAGTTCTGGGGACATTTCTTGTCAATGCAGGGGCAACCTTAGGGGCGACGGTTGCTTTTCTCAGTGCTCGTTTTATTTTTCGCGACTGGGTTGAAAATAAATTCAATGACAAATTAGTATTTATCAATAATGGAATTTCGGATAATCCTATTAGTTACCTGTTATTTTTGAGGCTGGTTCCATTATTTCCATTTTTTCTGGTTAATCTTGTTTTGGGGGTGACACAGGTTCGACTCTCGATTTATTTTCTCAGCACAATGATAGGAATTATGCCAGGCTCATTTGTTTATGCTAATGCGGGCAGTAACTTGGCACGCATAAATACTATCTCTGATATTGCCTCCCCAGAAATATTTGGAGCCTTCATTTTGTTAGGCATTTTTGCTTTGATACCCGCCTTTTACCGTCGTTATAAATGAATAAATTGTTAAATTATAATTGATGCTTTCCAAGTTTTAGGTCTTCTGTAGTTTATCTGATTTGTTTATAGGTTTATGCAGGGATGGGTAGGTACGTCTACTAGATGGAATCTTACGTTACATGGAGTTAATAAGAACCATGGAGGATTTCATTTAGATGATCCAAGCTAAGTTTCGCATGACCACTGAGGTTCTATTATGATTTTGAGTGTGGTTTGTGAGGCTTCTAATGATTAATGATCGGTTAACTACAACAGGAGGTTTCAGAGGTATTCCCCGTTGGCTTTTCAATTTGTGGATCGGTTAATATAAACTGTCCATTATAGGAATGCGAAGACAATATTGTCGCAGTATTGCGGTCGACTTCGACAGCGGCACCAAGTTGAAATTTAGTCCCTTGAAAAATCACAGTGTCAAAAGGTCCTGTATAGGTAGCAAAAACAGAATTACTATCACTTGGGTTTTCTCTTGAAGAAAATTTAGACCCCTCTATCGTGTAAGAATAGAATTTAATGCCCGAAACTTCTTTCCATAAGTAGTCTTTTTGTATGCGTAATCCATTGAATTTATTTTCTCGAGCAAAGTTGATAAATTCTTGTAGGGTAAGCGCTCCAGAGATACACTCTCCCCAAAGTTCCTTGTTGTTTCGCATTTCATCTGGGACTTCAACTTCTGAAATAATATCTGCGATTAGAAAACGCCCCTCATTCTTTAAAATTCTATGTATTTCTTTAAAAACGTCTCCTTTTTTGGTAGAAAGATTGATCACGCAATTTGACGTAACAAGATCGACGGACATATCTTCAATGGGAATATTTTCAAGAAACCCCCGTTTAAATTCTATATTATTGTAACCAAGGTTTTTAACGACTTGATCTGCGTTTTTCCTGGCAACGTTGAGCATCTCTTCAGTCATGTCTATCCCGTAGACATGGCCCGTTTTCCCTACATACTTTGCAGCGATAAAACAATCGATACCGCCACCTGATCCAAGGTCTAGAACTGTTTGTCCCTCTTGGAGACCCGCCTTTCCTACTGGACTTCCACAGCCATATGAGATTTCTAAAACTTCTTTAGGGATATGGGACAAATCACCCAAATCGTATTGAGTCGGGCAACACAAACTTTCCTGAGGTGTGAGGGCTGCATTTGAATAAAAACTTTGAACGTCATCTTTAGAAACATCTTCTTTACCTGAATTTTTATCACAGCAGGATGCGATGTCATTCATTTTATTTTTCCTTTCAAACTTGATTGGCCTTGTAGTTTATAGCCGGCCTTAATTACTTGTTGGGAACATAAATTTAATCGATTTCATGTCTGGATTCTTATCTTAAAAAATTAACTTTCCTTCGCCAACCGCTCTTTAATTCCTACTTCGTAAAACTGTTTTAGAAAGGATTTTGCCAGCCGAAATGGGTTGAAAGTGATATCCACTGGGAATTTGGCAAGTTTGAAGTCGGACACTTTGAATGCATCTATATTAAGTTTTCCTATGCATTTGATTTTTTTTAGGTCCCACTGTCCATAGTTTTTAATTCTGGCAGCCTCTAGTGTATAGACGTTCTTCCAAGGAACCCCGACGATTTCGGTCATTACACGGTCTAGCGCCGTCATATCTTGTCCCGCAGCAAGAAGTCCGAGCGGGTATGGGGTTCCATTAATTGGACCATTCCCTTGCATAGCGCTAATTCCATCTATGATTGTTAGGGAAGGGGCTACTTGTTTAGCAATATCAACCAGCATCTTACCGAATGTAACCTTGTTATTTTTAACAAGGCAATGGAGGACCGGTTTTTTTTTCCCTATAACTAAGCCGAATAAGTTTTTGACAGACAAAGTGAGTGTCATCTGACAATGAGATTTAAATTTTGGTAAATTAATAATGCTGTCGTATTCACGGATGCTACCGGCTATTTTTAGGCCAGGAATATTTTCTTCGGTCGTTAAAGAAACCGGATTAGATAGTGGTTTGATGCGGATTCCATAACGTTTTGATAAATTACCATACCCAGCTTTTTTAGCTACGGTTAGAAGACTACCAATAGCTGGACTATCACTCAGGTCAATTTTATTTATTCCGAGATCTTTAAGTACGCGACATACGGCCTCGATTAGAGCTGGGTGGGTTGTTACGCACCGCCCCGGTTCAAATCCGCGCAAAAGATTGGGTTTGAGTAAAATTCTACTGGAAGGACTAAATAGCTGACCCTGGTCGCCTAGCAAATTTACGCTTGCGCGTACGAAACTTTCAATAGGGTCAACGTGATAAGAATTAAGTTTATGGAGGAGAATTTTAGATTTCATGATCAACTATGAATTGTATGCATCATATTATACATTGTTGATCCTTTTAATAAAACTTAAATGGCAATGGATCGGACTATAAAAAGTTAGATATTAGAATATGTTTATGGATGGGTTCGAACCTGTTCTCAATTTTCTATGTATATTGATTTCTAGAGGTTAATTTTTGAGTACAAGGATTGATAGATCCCATAGTTGCGAAGTACTTTTTTAACGTACTTTCTAGTTTCTGGGTATGGAATAGATTCTATGAATACGTCAGGGTCTTGAAGGTGGCTGAATCTTTTTAGCCATTTTTTTAGATTGTGAGGCCCAGCGTTATATGAAATCAAAATATGAGTTTTATTTTTATTAAAGCGTTTGTTTAGTTGTTCAATGTATTGGATTCCCAGTTGAATATTTATCTCGGGATTAAATAGAATTGTGGCGTCAAAGGGCGGGTTCTTTTTAGAATTAGCATAAAGTCCCCGCCCAGTTTCTGGCATGATTTGCATTAGTCCTATTGCTCCAGCACGAGACTGAACTTGGGAATTAAACAAACTTTCTTGTCGGATAAGTCCTTTTACAAAGTATGGGTCGACATTGAAAACTTTGGCGTTGTCATGAATGATTTTTGCGTAAGCCAAGGGGTAAAAGGTTTTCCAAAATTTTTTAGTAAGATCTTTTTCTCGCAGTTTTGTTTTGAAGTTTTTGTATAGTTGCAAAACCCGCATAGTATCGGAATAGGCGTGCGCATCGTTATAAAGTTTGGTTAACCAAAGTACCCCTGAAAGATTTTTTCGTGTGGTGCTCTCAAGTTTTTTGATTTCTAGTTTTGCATCCTGATAAAATCCTGTGGCTGATAACTCAACACCTCGAGAATGGTGAAAGTGGGTATCTGTTGATAGTGTGGGTGTCGCGAGAGGAGTTTCTTTTTCTCTGTGAGTTTTCTGAGAAAACTTTTTGTCAAGTTTCATCTTTCCAGCTCTAATCCCATAATAGGTGTAAGGAAACGCCATGTTAACATTCGTGAAAATTTGTTGAGCCAGATCCATATGCTTTAATTGCTTGGCTGATTTTGCGCTCCAGAACATGCTGCTCTCAATGAAGAGGCCCGATGGGTATTTATGTATGCTGTTATCAAAGTAGTCATAAGCTTTTTTAAAATTCCCTGTCGTGTAGTTCATCCAGCCCAGTTGCCATGCGGCACGCTCGGCATACTCACCTGAGGATTTGTTAGCTAGTTCTTTGTAATATTTGGTTGCTTTTGGGTATCGTTTTTTTTCCTCATGCATTTTGCCAATAAAAAAACGGGCTTGATTTGCCAATGTGTGGTTTGTCGCCGTATCGATTGAGTTTTTAAAGTATTTAAGCCCGTCTCGATAATAACCTGTGTTCCAAAGGTTTCGGCCAATCATGAATAAAGCTTCTTGCTTACGTTTATGGTTTGGGTGGTGTGCAAGAAATTTTTTAAGTGCAGAATTAGCCAGATTGCGTTTGCGAAGACCTTTCTGTGCTCTTGCTAAGTAAAAATAGAAATTAGCTGGGAGGGAAGTGTTAATCGTTAATAATTCAGAAACTTCGCTAACGACCTGCTGATATTCCACCTCGCGGAGTAATGCTCTAGTGCGTTGTTCATATTCTTTGAGAGCTAAAGGTTTGATGTTAATTGTCATGTCTTTAGCGAGTTTATTCATTTCTTCTTTTGCCTGACGTGTTATTTGATTTGTGGGAAAAGCAATATGAAGCAAACGGTAGCGATCATAGGCTTCACTTTTCTTCCCCAACTTTTGATAAAGATCTCCTTGTAGAAAAATAATTTCGGGTAGGCGCGACCTATACTCAGAGCGCACTGAAAAACCTGAGATTCGTTTTTCAATCTGGCCGAGTACGTTAAGGGCTGTTTGGATTTTATTATCTTTTTCTAAAATCTTCGCCAGTAAAATATTACTTTTTGTTAATAATAGAGTGTTTGGAAATGTTTTATGGATGATGTTAACTTGTTCCAATGCTTCTTTGGTTTTTCCAGATCTCAAGAATACCTCTGCCAAGTGGAAGCGAATGTAGTCTTCTATTTCTGGGTAAGATTTGATAGAGGCTAGGAACAACTCGATTGATTCATCTAGCTTATTGGTGCGAGCTAGACTATGAGCGAGAAGATAAGAGACGCGTTTTTTTTCTAACGAATTGGAACTCGAAGAGTGGGTAGAACGAAATAACAGGACAGCCTGATGGAAATTTCCTTTATGAAATTGAGATAATCCAGAGGAATAAGATTCTGTCTCTTTTCCCATTACCCTTTCAGGGTTTGCAAAAGAGAGTGAAATAAAAAAGGCGAAGAGGCTTAATGTTTGAGGGATGAGAGTAAGGATTTTATCTCTTAGGGTAATTGGACTGTCAGATGACTCGGCATTAATTATTTTAGCGTCGTAAAGTTTTTTAAACCAAGTGATCTGGCGTTTTGCATAATTTCTCGTATCTTGCTTGATTAGGTCGATGGTTTTTTCTAATGATTGTTCTTCATGTAGAAACTTTATGATTTGTGCGTATCCAATACTTTGGAATGGTTTTAGCTTTTCAGAGAATCCTTGCGCTAAAATATTTTTTACTTCTTCGATCCATCCGTTTTCGATCATTTTTTCGACACGTTGGTTGATGTTGGTGTAAAGATCTTTTCGGTCTCGTTCAATGAGGAAAGTGTGAATGGGGAATTCATAGTTTGTCTTTGAATTTTCTTTGCTAAACTTGGAAAAAGGTGTCCCTGTTTGGCGATAAACTGAGACTGCCCTTTCGATACGCTGTCTATCCTGAGGAGGGATTCGTTCTGCTGAATTAGGATCGATTTTATGGAGTTCCCTGTGCATTTCCGGAAGTCCTTTCGTTTGGATATCAGATTGGACTTGTTTTTTAATTTCTGGGTTTATTTGTACTGCGCAGTCGTAGCTCTCACATAAAACCTTGATGTAGAGTCCAGTGCCTCCGGTTATTATGGGGACTTTTCCTTGGCTAAGCAACTCTCTCGTATGAGCTAAAGCCTTAGTTTTAAAGTCGAATGCGGAGAATTCTTGATCAGGTTCCAGTATATCTATTAGGTGGTGTGGAACTCTAATTCTTTCAGCAGGTGTTACTTTTGCTGTCCCTATATTAAAATACTTGTAAACCTGCATAGAGTCCGCGCTAATGATTTCTGAATTAATTTTTTCAGCTAATTCGATCGCGGTATCGCTCTTGTTGGATGTTGTCGCCCCAGCTAGAATAATTAAAGGAAGCATAAACTTTTTCCATTTCTTTCGAATACGAACCATCTTTATTATAAACAAATAGAGGTGGTTCTATGACACATTCTACTTGTCGGTTTTTAACAGACTCAATTAAAAATATACGAGCATCAGCCTCGCGTGAACCGTGTATAAAACGAAGCCTTGAGGGAAATAATTTGTGAGAGCAGAGCGTTTCCTGTACTTCTTTTAGTCTTAAGGGTGGATAGGCCATAACCAAGGCCCCCCCGTATTTTAACAAACTGCTTGTTTTAGTAAGAAGTGAATTTAAATTCATATATATTTCGTGCCGTGCTACCGCTTTTTCATGACTCGGATTCATGCGCCCTGTGTTTAATTTTCGATATGGTGGGTTTGAAATTACGGTGTCAAATAGTCCATCTTTAGAGTTCAGTGTCGAGTCGGTAAAGTCACCATGAACAAGGCTTACTTTGTTTGAGATTCCGTTCTTTGACATATTGATAACAGCGAGATCATAAAGAGATTTTTGAATTTCTATCGCTGTAATTTTTCCTAACTCTACTTGTCTTGACGCAAGGAGAGGGATGATCCCGCATCCGGTTCCAATGTCTAGGAGTCTGCTGCCCGTTGATAAACTTGCAAAGTTCACTAACAAGAATGGTTCAATGGAGTAACGGTACCCATCAGGTGTTTGTTCTATTGCTAGCGGACTTGATAAATTAGACGTGGCCATGAGATTGTTGAGTTTAAGTTGATATTGAATAAACCAAAATAAATCCATAACTCAATGTCATAGGAGCTTCTTTCGGTTGTGAAATGAGATCATATTATTTAATAGGCCAAAAAGGGAATTTCGGTTTACCTAACAAGGTGGCTAATAGTTCACTTTGGTAAACCATAGGATGATGACGTAAGGTAACCAAATACCCATTCGAACTGGATAAAATTGATTCAAGAGTAGTATTTGAATGTATGTCTACTATTTCTCCGATCTTTTGTCCTTTTGTAACTTCTGAACCGAGTTTAACTGTTGGGATGAAAAAACCGCCTGCGTGGGAGGTTACAAACTCTTCGTTAGATTGTCTATTAAATTTCATTTGATATTTAATCGGTTTTTTTTGGTTATTGCCCAAAACTTCTGACCACAGAAGACTATTGATAAGTCCAGGAAGTATATTTTCGCAAAGAGGTATGTCCAAGTGGTTAGGTTTTCCTGCAGAAAGAATTACAGAAGTAATCATTTGATCCACCCATTGGTCATAAAGGCAAAACCTGAAGGTAGATGAGGTTTTTGGTTCTCGAGCGTTTTTGATGGCGAGGCTTCTTGCGAAATTTTTAGCAAGGCCATCAGGGTTTAGGCAGAGTAAATGAGGAGCATCATCATAATGAGTGTCTCCACTTTGAAGAATAATTCCAAACTGAGAGTCATTTGTTTGTCGACAGACAGTGGCGGCAATTTGTTCGGGAACTTCACCTTGGTCGTTTCCCGGAAACGCAAGGTTCATGTCCAAATCGTGGAAGGACCACAGGCCTTTACCTTCTTGGATAGCGGGAAGATTGATCGTAGGTATGATTTTTATCACACCTTTTAAATAGTAACCTGGTTCATTTCCAGATTCCACTGAGTTAAGAAAACGAACAAGTCGCGAACAAAGGTAAATGCCGTTTAGGTGGTTCCCTTGAACTCCAGAAACAATTGAAATAGTTTTTTTTGGTTGAGTCCCTCTCCAAGTGAATTGTGCAAGTTCGGTTGGAGGACCAAGGGGCGATTGAATAGATAGAATTGTTTCTTTCACGTTATTATACCTTTAGCGATTCTACCTAGAAGTGCGCCTGGATAAACAAGGGGGTGTTCGCGCACAGTGAAAAGAAACCCACTTTCAGGCGCTGTCACTTCCTGTAAAATTAGACCATTTTTTGCATTCACCACTTCGCCGATCACTTCTCCCTTGGCAATGTTTTTTTTGATGTCAGTATGTCCGATAAACAATCCTGCGTATTTGGAGTGAACTTGGATAACCTGGGAAGGTTGAACGATTATTGGATGACTAACTGAAACCGGAGGGTTATTTGTTACTACTACTCCCACTTGATATAGGAGGTTCAACATACCTAACAAGATACGGTTTGAAAAATTCTGATTGATGCGCAAGGCAATCCCAGTTTCAATGATCAACGTCGGTATTTTAGATTGGTTCATGTTGTAACCTAATGTTGATTTGAACATAGGAAATTGAGGGTGAACCCAGATAAGGTCGATATTGCAATGAACGCCAAGGGGGATAAGTTTTTTGTGAAAACCTTCGGTGATTCTTATTTGGGGGGTTTCCTTGAGATGTAGATTGCTGGCGTGAAAATCGATCACAATATCAGCAGAGGATTTCAGGTCATGCATTAATTCCTGAGCACATTTGGATGCTAGGGAATTGCCATCAGATCCCCCAAACTGGCGATTATAATCAATTGAAAGAAATGGCCATAAACGAGTTCCAATTGAAGTTGCTTGCGGGTTAACTGTTGGGTAAATATGTACTTCACCTTGAAATGCTTCTGGTTGAGTCCTTTGTAGTTCACTTAGATGTTTGGTTAGAAGGTGACAAATGTATACACCTTCTAATTCGTTTCCATGAAGTCCGGAGACAAAAGCGACCCTCTTAATCGGTCGTTTTCGAAAAGATGGAAAGGATTGTTTGAGAATTTCTACTCTTTGTCCTGATGGTGTCTGATAAGAAGAGATTGCTCGGTTTTGCAAAAGATTTTCCTTATGGGCAGCTTTTAAGGGCTAATTTTTTTTATTTCAATCTTCATGGCATCTATTTTCCGCTTCAGAGTGTTACGGTTGATCCCAAGGGCTTTAGCGACAGAGATTTGTTTCCCCGAGTGTTTTTCGAGGGCAACTTCAAAAAGTTGTTTCTCGACTAATTGAATAATCTCCTCGTAAATATTTCCGTCCTTAGTTTCTTGGTTTTTCAGGAAGAACTCAAGAATCAATTGCCTGAAACGATTACTCAAGAGGCCATCGATTTCTGTGGTATTGAAGTTGTCTGGAATAATATGCTCTGGAAGATGTTCGGAAAGAATGGGTCCAGTTCTAGCTAAAACAACGGCACGTTGAATGACGTTTTCAAGTTCCCGAATATTCCCTCTCCAAGAATAGCTATTAAGAATTTCAACAGTTTCGGAAGAGAGATATGTTTCTCCTTGAATTAGGTCCGTTGTGTTTTTCTTTAAAAAATGGTTTGCTAGGAGGGTTACATCTTCCATTCGCTCACGAAGTGGAGGAATGGATATATTGATGACGTTGAGCCTGTGAAACAAGTCTTCGCGAAACCGTTTTTGTTCCATCAGTTCTTCTAAGTTTTGATTGGTGGCGGCGATAATTCTTACGTTCGCTTGAAGAATTTCCTTTCCCCCAACTCGATAAAAATCTTTGTTTTGCAGTACCCGAAGGATTTTTGCTTGGAGAGCAAGTTCCATATCACCAATTTCATCTAGAAAAAGAGTGCCTCCTTTAGCTATTTCGAACTTCCCTTTTTTTTGATCGACTGCTCCGGTAAAGGAACCCTTTTCATGGCCGAATAGTTCGGACTCAAGAAGTTCTCTTGAAATAGCAGCACAGTTGATACAGATAAAAGGATGGTCCTTTCGTTTGGAGTAATAATGCATGGTCTCAGCAATCATTTCTTTGCCAGTACCGCTTTCTCCTGTAATGAGTACCGAGAGGTCAGATGAAGCAGATTTGCCGATAGTTTTAAAAATATTCTGCATCACCTTATTTTTTCCTACAATTGATCTAACGGAATGCCCTTCTATTTCCTTCTCTATTTTGGGTCGTGATGGGATTTGAACATCTCTACTTGCTTCAACTCGGTCTACCAAGGCATAGACAGTTTCAAAGTCAAAAGGCTTACTAATGTAGTCGTAAGCACCTGTTCGCATGGCTTCGATGGTATTATTCATGGTATCTTGAGCTGTCATAACTACAATTTTAGCTTGAGGATTTATTTTTTTGACTTCTTTAAGAAGGGTAAGCCCACTCATTTCATCCATGAAGATGTCTGAAAAAATGAGGAGGTAGTTTTGATTTTTTATTTTTTGAAGAGCCTCTTCTGCATTTTTGGCAGTATGTACAGTGTAATTCTTTTTTTCCAGAGCCTTTTTAAATATCCGCCGAATATTTTCCTCGTCATCAACAATAAGAATTTTTTGCGCATCATTCATTAGGCCATCCTACCATTTATTTGTTTACAGGAAGAAATACTTGAATATCCGTGCCAATATTCTCTTTCGAGGTGACTTTAATTTTTCCATGATGATTTTCTATAATTTTAAGTGAAACGGCCATCCCCAGACCGGACCCTCTTTTTTTTGTTGTAAAAAAAGGAGTAAATAATTTTTTTATAGTGGCGGTAGTCATCCCAAGGCCAAAATCAGTAATCTTCACAACTATATTGTGCGAGGACAAGGTATCCTTATTTTTTCGAAAGGTGTAATCAGTGTTATATTGGGTGGAGATACGAACTTGCCCTCCCTTAGGTGAAGCTTCCACGGCATTTTTAACCAAATTGAGAAATACCTGTTTAAGCTCGTCCTTATTTGCCTCGATAGTTGGTATGCTGGGGTCATAGACTTGAACGAATGCACCCTCTTTCATTTCAAGGGATCCTTTTTCGAGGATAAGAATTTCCTCTAGTACTTGATGGATATTCGTTGGTTTAAAATCATTTAAAGCAGGGCGGGTTAGGTCCATCATTTTCTTTACTAGACGGTTTATTCGATCTACTTCTTCTATCACTATTTCCATATACTCACGTTGGCCGTTATTTTTTAGATCTTTTAAAAGTAATTGTGCTGAGCCCCTGATGCCACTGAGAGGATTTCGAATTTCATGTGCCATGCCAGCTGTAAGGGTGCTAAGAGTAGATAAATGTTCTGTTTGTTGAGAAATTTCTTGAAGCTCTTTGATGAGGCTGGTGTCTTGTATTAAAATGAGCCCAGCTGTGATTTCGAGGTCATCCTTTATTAATGGCGAAAAAGTAAGGTTGACAGTGAATCGCTCATTCTTTGATTTGTGACACCCAATTCCCTCTACATGATGAAATGAAATTCCCTCGGTAATGGATTGGCGCGCTTTTTTAATTATATTTGGTTGGTCGGGGAATAGCTTCGACAGAGATCCCCCTTCAAGGGAACGTCGTGAACGTTGAAAAATTTCTTCCGAAGCTTGATTAACTTTGGTTACCTTAAGGTCGGCTGAAATGATAAGAATTCCATCAACAAGCGAGGTGAAAATATTTTGATAAAAATTTTCAGACTCTACCATCTAGCCTCCATTAGTGTTAGGTGGCGGTTTTAGCGCGAGACTTTTTACCCCCGGAATAAGGGCTTTTCTGGGTAGGTTTTTTCGGGGCTGGTTTGGTAGCTGTTTTTTCATTAGGAGTTGGAGCCTGAGATGCAGAAGGGGAAGGGGTTTTTTCACTAGAAGTTTCTCCATCAGCACTTGTGCTCTTGTTGGCTGTGGTGTTCTTACCCTCGGATTCCCATCCTTTTTTCCGAGCTTCTGACGGATAATCAGATGTATACCATCCGGAACCCTTAAGTATAAAACCAGAGGCAGATACCAGCCGGTGTACCTTACCCTTGCAACTTGGGGCAGTACAGTTTCTCAATGGTTTAGCAGAAATGGATTGCATTGCCTCAAAAGTGGTGTTGCATTTTTTGCATTCATATTCGTAAATAGGCATCGATTGATGGCTCCTTAAAAAACAACGATGATTGTAGGCATGTTTATCACAGTTTCACCCACTCCTTTGTGGATGAATTTTTTAAAATTACCTACGAATAAATTCTTATATATTGGATAACCACTTGTTAAACTTAGTGTGGTTCCCGTGTACTATTTCGAAGAATATCTTTTGAATACGACCTGTGGTTTTTCCTCTTTTGCCATTACCTATTGTACGGTTATCGATTTCCCGTACAGGGGTGATTTCTGCTGCTGTTCCTGTTAGAAAAACTTCGTCGGCAATATAAAGTTCGTCCCTTGTGATACGGCCCTCTTCAACATCAACTTTTAAATGTTTTGCGATTTCAAAAACAGAGTCACGCGTGATTCCTTCCAGATTGGAACAGGATAAGTCTGGGGTTTTAAGTCGGCCTTTTGACAAAAGAAATATATTTTCGCCAGAACCTTCTGAAACATAGCCTTGTGGATCTAGCAAGATGGCCTCATCATAACCATCACGGACAGCTTCTGATTTAGCAAGAATGGAGTTGACGTAATAACCGCAGGCTTTGGCTCGTGTCATATTTATATTTACGTGATGCCTTGTAAATGATGAGATGCGAACTCGGATGCCCCGATTAATTCCTTCATCGCCTAGGTAAGCCCCCCAAGGCCAAGCGGCAATAGCAACACGAACATCGACTCCGCGAGGGTTAAGGCCCATTTGGTTATGCCCAAGGAAAACGATTGGACGGATGTAACATTCTTCTAATTTATTTTTTTTAACAACTTGCAAAACAGCAGTAATAATTTCTTTTTTTGAAAAAGGAACATCAATACCCAATACGATTGCAGAGTCAAATAAGCGATCGATATGTTCCTGTAAACGAAAAACAGCAGATTTATTCTTTTTTACCTGATAACAGCGAATGCCTTCAAATACCCCGAGCCCATAGTGGAGAGTGTGAGTTAAGACGTGCACATTAGCTTCATCCCATGGGACAAAACTCCCGTCAAGCCAAATTTTTTCTGATTTCTCCAACTTAAAGCCTTTCCTTGATCACGTTGATAAGCGTTAATCCTTAATAATATTAGCCACTCACCTTAAAATCAAGATAATAAATAATTGACATGTTATTATAGGTTTGATATTTTTACCGTTCGCCTATTATGGGCCGCTAGCTCAGTTGGTAGAGCACTTGATTTTTAATCAAGTGGTCGAAGGTTCGATCCCTTCGCGGCTCACTTTTCTTATAGTTATGATGTTTTGCGAAAAAGTCCCCATCGTCTAGCCTGGCCCAGGACACCGCCCTTTCACGGCGGCGA
>JAPYPK010000102.1:1791-5113 GCA_029937655.1 Nitrospinaceae bacterium | reverse complement strand
CCTTATTTCATCAACCAACTCCCGAATTTCCTTCGGCGGTGGGGAAGTAATTCGGCTAACCAGGTTTGAAACAATAAAGTTAAATAGCATCCCTAAAGTTCCAATTCCTTCTGGTGAGATTCCTAGCCACCAGTTTTCGGCAGAATTAGCAGAAGGATTTATGAATTTAAAATAAATAATGTAGCTTGCTGTAAAAAACAACCCCGTAATCATCCCAGAAATAGCACCCTCTTTATTCATACGTTTTGAAAAAATTCCCATTACAATAACCGGGAAAAACGACGCCGCAGCAAGGCCAAAAGCAAAAGCAACAACCTCGGCAACAAATCCAGGTGGATAAATTCCAAAATACCCAGCAATTGCAATGGCAAATGCTGCCGACACTCTAGCAAAAAACAATTCTTGCCTATCAGTAATATCCTTTAAAAATATTTTTTTTAGCAAGTCGTGTGAAACCGATGTGGAAATAACAAGTAATAACCCTGCGGCTGTAGAAAGTGCTGCTGCAAGTCCCCCTGCTGCAACCAAAGCAATGACCCAATTTGGCAAACCAGCTATTTCAGGGTTGGCTAAAACCATGATATCCCGATCAATATAAAGTTCATTTGAGTTGCCAGTAGGCGTGTTTTTAACTTTCCTTTCCCCTTCAGGACCTCGCATCTCGAGAAACTTAGGTTTTCCGCTAAAAGCTTTGCCTGCAAAATACTGAATCTTACCGTCTTGATTTTTGTCGACCCAAGCAATTAGATTTGTGTTTTCCCAATTTTTAAACCACGAAGGAGTTTTTTTATATTCTGCATTTTCAACCGTCTTAATAAGGTTTACTCGAGCAAATGAAGCAACAGCAGGGGCTGCAGTGTATAGCAAAGCGATGAACAGCAAAGCATACCCTGCCGAAATACGAGCATCGCGTACCTTGGGAACCGTAAAGAACCTTACAATAACATGAGGTAGTCCTGCCGTTCCTACCATGAGAGCGGCGGTAATAAAAAAAATGTCTATGGTAGATTTATTTCCTTCAGTGTAAGCGCCAAACCCGAGGTCTACAGATAGTTGGTCAAGTTTATCAAGAAGGTATACATTTGAACCGTCAGCCAAGGTACTACCAAACCCGATTTGCGGAATAGGGTTTCCCGTCATCAACATGGAAATAAAAATAGCCGGAACCAGAAATGCAAAAATTAAGACACAGTACTGCGCCACCTGGGTATATGTGATTCCTTTCATTCCCCCAAGAACAGCATAAAAAAATACTATCGTCATGCCAATCAAAACGCCCGTGGTAATGTCAACTTCTAGAAACCGAGAAAATACAATCCCTACTCCACGCATTTGGCCTGCCACGTATGTAAATGAAACAAACAAAACACATACGACAGCAACTATTCGAGCAACGTTTGAATAGTAACGATCTCCAACAAAATCAGGAACGGTATATTTCCCAAACTTACGTAAATAAGGAGCCAGGAGCAATGCTAAAAGCACATAACCTCCCGTCCACCCCATCAGGTAAACCGAACCATCACGCCCGACAAAAGATATGATACCTGCCATAGAAATAAATGAAGCAGCAGACATCCAATCTGCGGCTGTTGCCATCCCGTTTGCAAGAGGAGAAACTCCTCCTCCAGCCACATAAAAATCATCAGTATTTCCAGCACGGGACCATATAGCAATTGCTATATAAAGAGCAAATGTCGCACCAACAAAAATAAAAGTTAAGGTCTGAATATCCATTCCCGTTTACTCTTGAGGTTCTTTTCCTGGAGGACAAATATCATCCGGCCCAAAGTTATCTTCATCTTCATCCATATCGTATTGATGGTCGAGTTTATTCATCCTATAAACATAGACAAAAATAAGAATAACGAAACAAAAGATCGAACCTTGTTGCGCCATCCAAAAACCAAACTTAAAACCAAAAAGGCGAAAATTATCTAAGACGTCGACCAACAAAATCCCCATCCCGAAAGAAACAAAAAACCACACTGCTAGAAGTGATAAAACCATGCGGATATTTTTCTTCCAGTAAACTTTTGCTTTAGCGTTATGAGAATTATTCATCTTGTCTAAATTAACATCATTCGTAACCACACACTCAGAACCAACCTAAATAGGTGGGATTTTAATAACAACACAGGATGCTAGAAAACTCTAGTAATCATTAAGCAATAATACCTTAATTTATATTAATTTTTCTAATTTTGAATATAAAAATTCAATACAATTGATATATACTATCCTACTCAAAGAAAATATGAACCAATACACGGAACAAGTCAGCCCAAGACACATCAAAACCAAAGGAGATTTAAAATCAGATGATCCCGAGAAAAAGAAAGACGACATTGGTTCTGAAAAAATTCTTGAGAGAAAATAAAAATATCTTAAAAGAATTAGAAAAAAAAAGCTCCAAGGCAAAACCATACACTCGTGAACCTTGGATGATGAGATTCAACCCAACCGAGGATAAGTACGAGGAGTTTCTGCGGAAAGAAGCTGAAAGTTTTTAGAAAGACTACCTCTACAGAGAAAACCTGCAACACACTCATAATCTATTGGTCTGTTTTTCCCTTGCATCTTATTTTTTTCACATGAACCATATAATTTATTTCTTACTATTATTCGTTCTTCCTTCAAACCTACATGCTGATGAAATAGGGTCAGTTGATACCGTTTTTAAATTTTTTGGTTCCAATCACAAAATTATTGTAGAAGCCTTTGATGATCCAAAGGTATCGGGAGTGACGTGTCATTTGAGCCGAGCAAAGACAGGTGGAGTTAGCGGGAGTCTAGGAATTGCAGAAGATAAAGCAGAGGCATCTATTGCATGCAGGCAAATAGGCCCTATTAAACTCCCTCTTAACCTTCAAAACGGGGAATCTGTCTTTAGCAAAAAAACGTCTCTTGTGTTTAAAACTATTCAGGTGGTTCGATTTTATGACAAAAAAAGAAATGTTTTGGTCTATTTAGTCTATAGCGACAAACTAATTGAAGGATCACCTAAAAACTCGATTTCAACAGTTCCGATTCTAAAATGGAAACAATAGCTAAACTCTCAACTGCGACCTAAAGACATCCGCCCCGCAACTTATTTAACAGCGTGTTTGATTTATTTAATATTTTCTTTTTTCTGATTTGAATTACCCAGACTCTCCCACACCTTTAAATCTTTTTCTACTTTAAGTCTTCCTGAAATTTCATTGAGTTTCCCCCAAGTTTCTTTTTTTGCCCTCAGTCTCTTCTGACTCTTAAACATATCTACCAATGAAACAAACCCCCAATAAATTAAAAACGCGGCAACGACCAAAACTATATAGTG
>JAPYPK010000102.1:0-1691 GCA_029937655.1 Nitrospinaceae bacterium | reverse complement strand
TATTGTTATCTACAGCAACTACCTAACCTTAAACTTATTTAATTTTACAAAATTCGTCTAGGTTAAATAATACAACTTTATCAAACCCAAAGGCATTTTCAAATCGACCTAGTGTATAATAAAATGATTCTTGTTACACAAATCCTAACAAAAAACTATTCAAAGAAACTCTTAGACCCCAGAATCTCCTTACAATAATTTCAAGCTAAAATAAAAAGCTAATAACGGGTAGTCGGAAGGAACTCTCACCTTGACCCCATTTCAAAAATTTATTTCAAATATCAGTTGGACTGTACTGGGAAAGATCTTGGTGCAGGTTCTTTTATTTGCTATCTCGATTTTCCTTACTCGATATTTAGGGAAAAAAAACTTGGGGGACTATGCAACACTTTTGGTAATCCCCGTATTCATGCGTCTTTTGAATTGCTTCGGACTCGAGACTCTCGTTGGCGCAAAACTTCCCGCTCTCAACATTCATGATTCCTCAGGAATGGAAGGGCGCTGTTTAATTAGCCGCTTGCTAGCTTTGAGGTTTACGACAACCGTGATGTTCTGCGCCCTAATTTATTATTGCTTGCCATACTACCTCAGCCTCATCCACCGACCTGAATTCATTGAATTTCGCTGGGTTTTGATATTTTATTTCGCGGTCATAACAATAGACTCTATATTAAGCACTTTGTTCATGACACTACTTCGCTTTAAGGTGCTGGTAAAGATAGAGTCTCTGGGTGCCTTTCTAAACTTAATATTCTTAATAATTTTCATTCGTATGGATTATGGGATTTATGGCGTCCTGTATGCCTATATTGCTTCACTAGTTGTGACAAATTTAAGTTATCTAATTCTTGCACGGGATCAATACTTTGGGCCAAAAACAATTCCTGAGTGTGGAGACATGAAGCATTTAGCTTGGGCATCTTACGGGATAACTTTTTTTGGTTTTGGTCTTATGACACAAAGTGATGTTCTACTAATGAATTTTTTTAAGGTGGATGGGGGAGAAATAGGTTTATACCATCTTGTGACAGGACTAACTGGAACGATGGTCTTCCTTCTGTCTGGTGTGGCACCTATGGCGTTATCGCTTTTTTCAGAAACGTTTTCGAAGGATGGGCTAGACGAACTTGGAAAGATTTATTGTAAGATTGTTGGGTTTTCGTCCTATTTAACTGTGCCTATCTATATGTTTTGTGTTTTTAACTCGGGTGTTTTAATCAACTTTATTTATGGTTCTGCTTTTGAAGAGGCGTCTTTAGCGCTAGTCATTTTTGCGGCATTCGCTGGAATCCAAACCGCTTTAGGAAATAATTTTACCGTATCCACATTATATGTGATTCATAAACGAAACGATGCAATTCGCACAACTATTGAAGGAAGTATTTTAAATATTGGCTTAAACTTTCTCCTGATTCCAGTTTTCGGAATGCTGGGAGCAATAACGGCAACAGGCATAACGATGGTTTATATGGTATTGCGACAATTAATAATAATTTCAAATGAAATGAAGATTGCGCCCGTCTTCCCAGTTATAGGCAAGTGTTTTTTATATTGCCTTATTGCGTCCATACCTCCCTTGATATTTACCTTGATACATTCTGGAAATTTAATAACAAATCTTCTTTTATATCTAACAACGCTCGTTGCAATTCTTCTTTGGACAAAAACTCTTAGTGACCTAGGGCTTCTTA
>JAPYPK010000101.1 GCA_029937655.1 Nitrospinaceae bacterium | reverse complement strand
GAATCAACAACTGCTTTCTAAAATAACGAAGCAAACCTTTAAAAATAAACGCGTGAAATTTCGACAGGGAAAACCAGTACAAGTGCCCCATAAATGGGTTTGGAATAAAATGCATCCTAAGAGTAAGACGTGTGCAATGATGTGTCTTTTGCTCAAGTACAAACTGCAACCAAGAAAGCCCAGGAGAAATCATCTCTGCGCGCAGGAGTAACTCTCTATCCGGTTGTATATCTTCAACCCGAAAAAAATCAATTGCATCCCCAACTTGCAGGTGTTCTAATTCCCGCCGGCCTCTTTGCAAACCGATTCCGCCAACCATCCGATCAAGGAAGCCTCTTAATCGCCAGAGAAAATTGGCATGGAACCAACCGTGGTCTCCTCCGATGCGAGTAATGAGGGGAAATACTTTTCCCGGTTTTGCCGGGATATCAATGGAATATTCATCTACTAAAAATTCCCTGGCTTCGTACTCAGAAATGGGCATAAGATCGGCCATCTTTTCTGGTGGAACTCCAGTCCAATGTGAAAAAACGCGTGACTGATTTTCTTTTTCCAGTGCCAAGGTTACAGACGTTTTAAAATCAAGTGGTTCAAATGGAAGAATTCCTCGAATAGCCGTATCTCTACAGACCACATCCGTTACCAGACCTTGCAATAATAAAGAGCAAATATTAACGGGAATCGAAATGAAAAAATGAAGCCAGCATGCATATATCCTACACAAAGTTTCCAAGGGTAAAGGGACCCAGGAAACATCAAAGAAATAAACTTTCTTGTTTAGAAATTTGGCAAAACGTTGAATAATTTCCCGGTAGGTTAAAATATCCTTGCCACCAATATGATAGATGCGAGTCGTGAGGTTTTCCGTTTCGAGAACACCTACAAGGTATTTAATTACATCCCGGATTGCCACAGGTTGACACCGAGAATTGAATTTAGGAAGAAAGGGAATTCGCTGATTGTGTTCGACCATGGACTTCAAAAGTTCGTAGGAAGCACTTCCCGCACCAAGAATTATAGCAGCACGAAGTTTGATAACAGGTATTCTACTTTTCGATAAAATTTTTCCAACTTCCTGTCTACTGCGTAAATGAACTGATAGGTTTGGACTCTTTTCTCCTAGGCCACCAAGATATATAATCCGTTGGATACCGCATTCCTCAGCAACACTTATAAAGTTTTTGGCGGCCTGTTTGTCTTTCTCGAGAAATTCTTTTGTCTTTCTTCTCATGCTATGGATTAGGTAATACGCTGTATGCACTCCTTTTAAAACTGGCCTGAGTTTCTCTTTGCTCAAACAGTCAGCATATACTACCTCTAAATTGGGGTGTGAAAGAATGGGTGGGCATCGCTTCGTGCGAAACATACAACGAACAACATAACCACGGTAAATGAGTTCAGGAATCAAACGATGGCCTACGTATCCGTTCGCCCCTGTAACAAGAATTCGAGTACTTGGTGGAAGCAGGCGTGTGGGAAGATTATCGCAGTAATGATAGTTAACCTTTTCAGGGTCCATATGGACTAACCTAGTCTATTAAAATAGTAAGAATAATTCCTCCCATTACGTCATTTAATTTAAAGTTATTCTTAGGGCTCTTCGGGTGCGCATTGTGACAAGATACGCATGCTGGAGTTACTGCGAAGTCCGGATATAGTACCTGAAAATATTTCTTGCCTCCAAATCTTGAAGTACCTATAAACGGACGCGCAGGATTACGAGCCACATGTTCAAGACCCCTACGTTCAAATTCATTCGCAGCGCCATTATGGCTATTGATAGGCCAAAGACTAATCAGCTTAAAATCAAAATTCATACGTTTTTCGAAAATCAGTTCAGATGCGTTTAAAAGAAACTGAGCTGGCAACGGAAGGGCGTTCTCATTCCACCAGTTTTCAGAGGCACGCACAATATTTTCACTTTGTAGTCGGTCAACAATATATTTTGAATAGACGGTACGGTCAGATTCTAAAACTGAGTGTATATAGTCGGCTGTCACTTCTGGAGAAATCAGTTGAGCATTGGGATTTCCTTCAAATTCACTAATAGGGAAACTAATTACGATTCCGCCCATAATGTCACCTAGTTTAAAATCTCGCTTTTGACTTTTATTATGATTGTTATGACAGGTGACACAAGCTTCGACTACAGCCAGATCAGGATAAACCGCCGTAAATATCTTCTTACCATTTTTAAAACTAGTAGAAACTTGGGTGCTAGTGGGCTCGTCAAAAAACTTTTTCAATGCTGTTTTTTCAAAAATGGATTTGGCCCCATTGTTTGAGTTGATGGGCCACAGGCTTATCAAACGGTAATCCATACCTATCCCTTTTTCTTTGAGCATGCGTGAAGAAAGGGCGAGGAACTGCGCAGGGAGGGGTAACGTATTCTCGTTATCCCAATTTTCGGTAGCTTTGAGTGAAATCGTGGCGGCTAATCTTTCAACAACAACTTCCGAGTAAATGGTTCTGTTAGCTTCGATGACTGAGTGGATTAAATCGGCAGCATGAATGGGCGCTATCCCGGAAGTCTTTTCTGAAGACTCTCCCAAAGTTTGATCCACGGAAAAACAGACAACCAGCAGAACCAACAACAAGATCATGATAGGTGCTTTCTGCATAAGAACCTCCTTTAAAAAAAGGTTTCTGGAATGCTTAAAAATCAGAAAGACTTACTCTGGTATATGGCCTATCTTTTATTAGGTACTCTAAAATCAAAAAACACCAATGACTCATCTCTCCTTAGCGGGTTAGACCAACTTTTAACAACCTAATAATACTATTTCAATTCATTTCAGTTACCAATTTTAACCCCACTTGTCAACGGAGACTTATTTTAATTAAAAATTAACAATGCATTAATCTAATAATTCATGTTTATAGGTTAGTATGTCTCCATAAAAATACTCTTTCTCAAGATCGTTTTATGGTGAGTTCTAGTGATCAAATGGGAACCAAAATTTTATAAAAGAACATTTGTCTTCCTAAACTTGGAAACGTTCATTTTATTGGTAGTCATTTTATTATTGATTATTCCTTTTGCAGTTCAATCCTGTGTAGTACCTGAGGTTAATTAGTCTGGTTAAATTTTATTTTATTCATTAGCAGGCATGAAGCCTCTTTCACTTATATATACTACTTCTTGCCAAAACTACAAGCCAACCAAACAAATTTTTAAAGAACTCGGGTTGGCCTTTATGAAAATCAACCAACATCACTTGCGCGAAGAGAGCTCTGGCAAGCACTTTTCATCTCCGACACTATACTAGTAGACAATGATATTATTATCTTTGGTAAAGAGGTAGACTCATCGGAAGGGACATGCACCATCAACCTACCCGACAAAGAGGAGTTAAGAAACATAATCAACGGGCTGACTTAATTTTTAAAAACTTCAGATAAACCCTACTAATTTAAAGTGTTTCTCTAACTTATTTTTGCCGGTGGAAACCACATGTAATTTTTAACAAAATTAAAACCATTTTTTCGGTCAAGGATCTTACGGAATTTCCACGTTCATAAAACCTTAAAAACTAGCCTCCTAAATTAAATTATTTTCATGCTAGATTAATACAAATTTAATTCATAATTAACTAACAATTAATGTCTACAAGTTAGGTTAGAGTCAAATAGTTGGCCTTCCGTTTTTGAGAGCCTCTCCTATCAAACCAAGCTAGCCCTCGGATATAGATAGGAGGGGCTTTCTATTATTATTCTTTTTCAATAAATCCAATAACCTCTTGTGCTTTTGACCGAAACACATACTAATAAATAGAGGTTGCTGAATACTTCCCCATTACAATCAACACCACAACAAAGTAAGATAAGGATATGTCCTGGGGAAAATCGGTATAAATACATTATGAAAATAAAATATTTCATATTCGTACACTCTCTATCTTTTCTATTCTTGTTTTATAGTTCTTCTTTAGTATTTGGTGAAGAATCAGGAATTAAAAAAGAACTTTGGCAAAACGGAAAAAAGAGATTGGAAGAACATTTTAAAAGTGGGAAATTAGACGGACTTTCTACTTATTTTTATGAAAATGGCGTTAAAATGCTTGACGTTTATTACAAACAGGGTAAAAAAAATGGTCTTAAGACTCATTGGTATCCAAATGAAAAGACTTGGTATGAAGGATATTACAAATTTGGAATAAAAGATGGCCCTTGGACTGAGTGGTATTTTAATGAACAGATTAAATTTAAAGGGAATTTCAAAGACGGGAAAAGGGATGGGGCTTTTAACTCATGGTATAAAAATGGAAAGAAAAGTTTGGAAGGACATTATAAAAATGGGAATAAAGATGGTCTTTTTACTTCCTGGTATAATAACGGGAATAAAAGTTTAAGAGAAAATTATACAGATGAAAAAAAAGATGGCATTTCCATTTCTTGGCACGAAAACGGAAATAAAAGTTTAAAAGAAAATTATAAAGATGGGAAAAAAGATGGTGTTTCCACTTCTTGGTATAAAAGTGGAACTAAATGGTATCGACGACACTACAAAAATGGAACAAAAAATGGTCTTGATACCGAATGGTACGACAACGGAAAAAAATGGTATGAACTTACTTTCAAAGATGGAAAAAAAAATGGTCTTGATACAGAATGGTATTTAAATGGTGCTATAAGAATTGAGGAAAACTATAAAAATGGAGTAAAAAATGGGCCTTCGACTAGCTGGTCAAAAGATGGAAAGAAAATAAATTAGAAGTATTTTAATGGTGGAAGTTAAAAATCGAATGTATCTGGTGACAATATATGGTTTAAAAAAAGTAAAGTGGGGTGGACCTTAACAAATACAGAATCATTTTTAGATAAAGAAATTACAACTAAAATAAAAGAATTTTAAAAAAACGCTAATTCAACCAAAAATAGGTAATCTCATACACGTACTATCCACTTACTCCTCTATCAATCCATAGTTTCTGTTAATTCATTGTGGCCTAGTTTAAGTCTAAGGACTTTATGTACTACGAGATAAGCTGTGTCGCATTTTTTCAAAGCGATTCCGTTTTTTGACGAATTTCTTGGCGGATTCAGATTGAAAAAGTTCGAGTCTCTCGGTTTCTTTTTCGATCACAGGTTCTAAAGACAAATCCATGTACTCCTGATTTTTCGGATCGTTGCG
>JAPYPK010000100.1 GCA_029937655.1 Nitrospinaceae bacterium | reverse complement strand
CAGGCAAAGGCTGTAGCTAAAACATACATGGTATCCTTGGCGGCTTTGAATAAGTTGCAGATAAGTTGTACCGCTTTATGGAGTGAGGTTGGAATTGATAAAGCATGTGATCAAGCTTTAGGAGAGAAGGCCATAGGAAAATTTCTTAAAGACGTAAAACTTACGGTCATTGAGGGGCGCAGCCATAAATTCAGAGCCGATATACAGCATAAAAAAGGTGATAAAGTTTTTCGGGTAAATAAAAAAGGAGATCTTTTTTTAAATACCAATGGCTGTCTGAGTAAATTGCGTATCATGAACCCAGATGTCGAACAGATAAATAGAATGGCAAGCACTTGTAAAACGCCCCCCTCATAAGTCACCCATCGTGTCCTAGGTTTACTTATCTCCCCCTTATTAAAAAGCCCACATTATCTAATAAAAATAATGTAGTATTGCCTCCTTAAAACTTTTTTTCTGGAGAAGATTTGTGTCGGGACGCGGTTGGCTGATTGTTTTTGAGGGAATAGATGGTACTGGGAAGAGCACTCAGTGTAAGGAAATGGAAGTGTATTTGAATAAAACAGGAATTCCTGTTTCTCGCTTCAGGGAACCAACGGATGGTGTCTGGGGGCAGAAAATAAGAAAGATACTAACAGTTGGGAGAGGTGATGTGACTCGGGAAGAAGAGCTTTCCTGGTTCATTGAAGATAGACGGGAAGATGTTAAAAACAACATAATTCCTTCATTGAGGGCGAATAAAGTTGTTCTTCTGGATAGGTACTATTATTCGACGGCTGCTTATCAAGGTGCACTGGGGTTGGATCCAGAAAGTATTCTTCGTGAAAATGAAATTTTTGCACCGATACCCGATAGAGCTTATATATTTACAGCGCCCCCTGAAGAATGTTTAGCGAGAATTGAAAGTTCCCGTGAGTCACACAGCTCGTTCGAGAAGCTGGAGTATCTCAAGCAGGTCCAGAAAATATTTGATTCGTTTCAGGGAACTAATATAAAAAGAATAAAAAGTAGTGGAACAATTGAAGGTATTCATGCTCAATTATGTGAAGACGTCCACCAGTTAATAGAGTTATAAAATGAAACGGTTGATACTTGCAATCACAGGGGCCAGCGGTGCCTGCTATGCAAAACGATTATTTGATGTCCTTAAAGGTCACTCAGAATTACATGTTGTGATATCTGAACGAGGGATTGAACTACTTAATCTTGAGTTAAGTTTAAAAACTTCTTATTTTTCTGGGGATAATGTAACTCTCTATAAAAATTCAAAAATCAACTCTTGTATCGCAAGTGGTTCGTTTCACACTGATGGGATGGTGATTGTTCCAGCGAGTATGGGGACAGTAGGAAGGATTGCTTCAGGTGTTTCTACGACAATGGTAGAAAGAGCAGCTGATGTGATCCTGAAAGAAAAACGTAAACTAATTATTGTGCCGAGAGAAACTCCTTTCAGCACTATTCATTTGAAAAATCTTTTGGCTCTTGACCAAGCAGGCGCTCATATACTACCCGCGTCACCTGGGTTTTATTCAGGGCAAAAAACTTTCGAGGATCTGGTAGATTTTGTTGTGGCTAGAATTCTAGATCAATTAAATATTGAGCAAGACCTCATGGATCCGTATCAAGGTTGACACTCTACTTCGGTTTGCATTTAAAACATGATATATCTTGATAACGCTGCAACCACCGCCATTTCTCCGAAGGTAATGGATGTTTTGAAGGAATCAATGGAGTCTGATTTTGCCAACCCTGGAACCATTTACTCTATTGGGCTTGATGCGAAGAAAAAAGTAGAACGAGCAAAACAGGATATTATTACTGCTTTAAATATTCCCTCTACACATAAAATAGTTTTTACCAGTGGTGGCACTGAGGCAAACAACCTTTTTATTAAGGGGTTTTGTCTTTCAGGTAAAAAAGTTGCTTACCTTGGGCTGGAACATCCCAGTATACTTGAGCCACTGGCATATCTTGGTTCGCTTGGCAACAAGCCTCTTAGCTTGCTCGAATACCAAACTGAAGGCCGGTTAGATCTTAAACAGGCCTCAGCCTTATCTAAAAGCCAATCTCGGCTTTTGTGTCTTTCTCACGTCAATAATGAACTTGGAACGGTGAATGATCCCGTCTTGGTTTTTGAGGCATTACATGTAAATTCACCTGATACTAGATTGTTTATGGATGGAGTGCAGGCTGTAAGTAGCATGAGAATTTCATCTAAGGTGTGGACTGGCCTGGCTGCTTATTCTTTGTCAGGTCATAAAATTCATGGGCCGAAAGGTATCGGTCTTTTGGTTTATGACTCAAAACTAGCGATTACCCCAAGTATTCATGGTGGTCGACAGCAGGATGGTGTCCGGTCAGGAACTCTTCCTGTTCCACTGATTCGTGCGATGGCAAGAGCAATAGTACTTGCTGTTGAGCGAATTGATGAAATGCAAGATCACTTTAATTTCCTTCACAATAGATTGGTCCAAGGCCTATGTGAGCTGAATGAACAACTTCCTGAACTAAATATTCGTTTTAATTCGCTCGTTATCGATGATTTACAAAAACAATCTCCATCTATTGTTAATTTCAGTTTTGCGCCTGTAGAAGGAGAAGTTCTTTTGCATCACCTGGAAGAAAAAAACATATTTGTTGGATTGGGAAGTGCTTGTAGCGCAAGTTCAAAAAAACCTTCAAAGATTTTAACTGGGATAGGTTTGTCTGAAGAGCAGGCGCGCTGTAGTTTGCGAGTATCTTTTTCTGGGAATAATACCATTGAAGACGTCGACTTATTGCTCAAAGAATTCTCTGTAGCCTACCAGGCTTTGTACCCAATCTTTAAAGATAAATATTCCAGGAATTGATGAAAACAAAAACTCTTCTTATTCGCTATGACGAGATTGGGCTCAAAGGCAGAAATCGAAGGCATTTCGAGAACCAGCTTGTCAGCAATATTCGGTATGCCCTAAGAGATATTAAAAATATCAAAATAGATAAAATACATGGTCGTATCCTCGGTCGTGTTGATTTGACTGATGCTGAAAAATGTACTTTACGTCTAACACAAATTCCTGGAATAGCATCTATTAGTATAGGGAATTCGATGGAGCCAGATTTTGAGACAATGGCTGAACTGGGTGTCAGTTTAATTCATGAGAAACTTCAAGCACAAGGAGAGCTTAAATTTTGCGTTAGGACGCGGCGGTCAAATAAGGCTTTTCCTTTTACCTCTAGAGAAGTTGATTTTGAGGTTGGGTCCAGGATTATGGGAGTTCTTTCCAGTAAAGGGCTTTCCGTTGATATCAAACGAGCCGAATTTGTTTTGGAAATTGAGATTGGTCCCCAAGAGACAATAGTTTTTGACAACCGGGTATCAGGACTTAGTGGTCTTCCAGTTGGTAGTTCCGGTCAGGTGCTCAGTTTGCTTTCAGGGGGAATCGATAGTCCCGTGTCGACATTTAAGCTAATTAATCGTGGTTGTCGAGTCCACAGTATTTTTTTTGATAATCGTACCTTTCTTGGTCGAGGAGGGTACGATAAAGTTGTTCGCTTGGCACATATCCTTAATCGATTTCAGGGTGGTGGAAAACTATATGTTGTTCCATTCCAAGATATCCAGGTGGCAATACGAGATCACTGTACTGATTCAAATCGAGTAGTACTGTACCGTAGAATGATGTATCGAATCTCACATGCTTTGGCAGAGTTGAAAAATTATCAAGGATTAGTCACTGGTGAATCGGTAGGGCAAGTCGCTTCTCAAACTTTAAAGAATCTAATGGCGGTATCTTGCGTTGTCCCAATGAGTGTTTTACGGCCTTTGATCGGAATGAATAAACAAGAAATTATTACACATGCCAAACAAATAGGAACTTATGAAATTAGTATAGAGCCTCAGCCGGACTGTTGCTCAGTTTTTATGCCAGACCACCCAGGTACAAGCTGCAAGATAAAATATTTGGAAGCTGACGAGCGACTTTATCCATGGGAAGAACTCATGTCGAGTGCTTTGAATTCTGTGGAAACGATTGATCTCGATGGATTGGATTAGATTTTTTTTATTTTTTTGACAATAGTTACATCCGATGATTCTTGAAGAAGAGTTTTGATAGTTTTTTTAAGGGTAGGGTGGATGACGTTTCCTGCAATCTCACTCATGGGAATTAAAACGAACTTTCGGTTTTGAATTTCAGGGTGGGGTAGGGTGAGGCCTTTTTTTTCTATGACGAGGTTGCTATAAAGTAACAGGTCAAGGTCAATCAGGCGCGGACCCCATTTCTCTTCCCTAATCCTTCCCATTGCCAATTCTAAGTTTAGTAAAACAGACAGCAGGTTTTCTGGGGATAGATCAGTTTCAATTTCAATTGCAGCGTTGATAAACCAACCTTGCTGAACTCCTCCGATTGGTTCGGTTTGGTAAAAAGATGACTTGGATATAATTTTTATATCTTTGGTGCTAGATATTTTTTCAATAGCGTTTGTGCAATTTTCTTCCGGAATACCAAGGTTGGATCCTATCCCAATATAGGCAGTGATGTGAGGCATTTGATAGAATGCTTGAGAAACAAAGGGAGAGATTTCCCAAACCGATTTTAAAGTTTGAACAAGCTTATCATCTTTATTTTTAAATTTATAACTTCCCCATGGTTGCCCATTTAAAACTCAAACTCAACAGATGATAATCTACTTTTGATTTCATTGATAATTCGTATCTCCTCTTCGACCCCCTTGGCAGCAAAGGTTGCAGAAAATCGGGTAAAGTGTCCGACATCGTCCCATGGGACTGTGGAGATCATCATTTCTTTGATGAGATATTGGGAAAATTCTTCTCCTGTTTTAAAACGTTTCCCCCCCTTTATTCCTTTGGGAGCTTCTACATAGAGAAAAAATGATCCTCCAGACATATGCGCATCAAACCCAGCAGAGTTTAGAGCCTCTACAAGGTTGCTCAACCTGCGACGATATTTATTAAGGATTGCTTTAGTGATTTCTGGGTGTTCCAGGGCGTAGACCGCGGCTTTTTGAATGGCAGCAAACTGTCCGGAGTCAATGTTATCTTTTACATGGGCAACACCCTTCACTATTAATTCATTACCAACCACAAAAGCGATTCTCCATCCGGTCATGTTATAGGACTTTGACAGAGAGTGAAGTTCAACCCCTACATCCATGGCTCCTGG
>JAPYPK010000099.1 GCA_029937655.1 Nitrospinaceae bacterium | reverse complement strand
AGTACGGCGCAGACAATGTGTTTGACTTATCTTTGGGAAACCCTGTGATTGAGCCCCCACAGAAAGTTCTCCAGGCGATTAAATTAGCTGCCAACGATACTAGTCCAGGGCTTCACCGGTACATGCCTAATGCAGGTCTACATGATGTGCGTGAGAAAATCGCACGGTCATTAACTATTGAAACAAACTGCGCCGAACTATCAGCTGACCACATTGTCATGGTATGTGGTGCCGCAGGAGGATTAAACATCACACTTAAAACACTTTTGGATTCAGATGAAGAGGTGATCGTATTTTCACCATTTTTTGTAGAGTATCTATTTTATTCTGAAAACCATGGAGGAAAAACTGTAGTCGTATCAACAAATGAAGATTTTAGTCTTGATTTTAGCGCTCTTCGCGGCGCTCTTTCACCAAAAACTAAAGCTGTAATCATTAATTCTCCTAATAATCCTACGGGCGTAGTGTATCCCCGAGAAATGCTCGAGGAATTGGCCTCTATTCTTAAAGAATACTCAACGGGTAACAATAACCCGATATACCTCATCTCAGATGACCCATATAAAAAAATAGTTTTTGATGGAGTTGAGACACCTAATATTTTCGAACTGTATGAGAATAGTATTTATATTACCTCACATTCTAAGGACCTCGCTATCCCCGGAGAACGAATCGGTTATGTTGCAGTCCATCCAAAGTGTGCCGATTCTGAAAATTTAATGTCTGGTCTTATTTTCTGCAATCGAGTTCTAGGCTTTGTTAATGCCCCAGCATTGATTCAACGAGTTGTGAAAAACGTACAAAATGTTTCGGTTGATGCTGAGTTTTATCGGAAGAAACGCGACTTCCTATACGCAGAACTTATCCGTATTGGATATTCTGTGGTTAAACCGCAAGGAGCATTTTATTTTTTTCCTAAGTCTCCTCTCCAAGATGAAGTAGTCTTTACTCAGAAATTAGCAGAAAAAAAAGTGCTGGTTGTCCCAGGTCGAGGATTCGGATCCCCCGGATATTTTAGAATCTCTTATTGCGTTCCTGACCAAGTGCTTGAAGGATCTATCTCTGGGTTCGAAGCTGCTTTTAATGATGTTAAATGATAAGGTTCGAAATTCTGCTCAGAGTGAATGAGCACTACAACGAGAATGCGGCCTTTTCCCTACCAAAAAAATTATAAGTTCTCCAAGAATAATTACTTCCTAAGGATTTGGAACGGGCAGAAAATTCAATCACTGAATACCTCCTAGCTTACTTAAAGCTTTGGACGCCAGGACCCTTTCTGCTAAAATTAGTAATTAAACTCAATATATTGATTATAAGATAGCAAGAAACCTTTTATTGGATAAACATATTATGGGCTTGTCACAAGATCAGATTGCCCGCTATAGCCGCCACCTGCTCCTTCCGGAAGTTGGTGTCGAGGGGCAAGAAAAATTATGTAATGCAAAGGTACTTTGTATAGGAACAGGTGGACTTGGGTCCCCACTAGGTCTCTACCTAGCTGCTGCCGGGATCGGAAAATTGGGACTCGTTGACTTTGATGTTGTAGACCAAAGCAACCTGCAACGCCAGGTTGTGCACGGCGAATCAACCGTTGGCAAATTAAAAGTCGATTCGGCAAAAAATCGACTAGCTGATATCAACTCCGATGTGGAAGTTGTCACCTACAACATCCGGCTCTCGTCTGAAAACGCGATGGAAATTTTTAAGGACTACGATATCATTGTGGATGGAACAGATAATTTTCCAACTCGATATCTAGCCAATGATGCGGCAGTCCTATTAGGAAAACCTTATATCTATGGTTGCATCCTTCGCTTTGAAGGACAGGCATCCGTGTTTTATTCAAAAGAAGGCCCATGCTATCGATGCTTGTATCCTGAGCCACCACCACCAGGGTTAGTTCCAAGTTGCGCTGAAGGCGGTGTGCTTGGGATTCTGCCCGGGGTTATCGGCCTCATTCAAGCTACCGAAGTTGTTAAACTTATTTTAGATAAAGGTGAAACTTTGGTTGGACGCTTGTTGCTTTTTGATGCACTCGGAATGAAGTTTAGGGAAATGAAATTACGGAAGGACAAAGATTGTCCCATCTGCGGAGAAAATCCCACCATCACAAAACTGATCGATTATGAACAGTTTTGTGGTATCCCTTCGGCAACGGCAGAAGAGGCTGACAATGCAAAATGGGAGATTTCAGCCGAAGAGGTTAAACAGAAATTAGACGGGTCTGACAACATTACTTTGGTTGACGTGCGAGAACCCTCAGAATACGATATCTGTCGGATTGATGGTTCGACTCTTATTCCGTTAGGAAAAATTGAGGACATGGAACCGGAAAACCTTACTGCCATTTCCAAAAGCGACCAAATCATACTGCACTGCAAAGCTGGGGTAAGAAGTTTGAAGGCAGCCAAAGCTCTTAAACAAATGGGGTTTAATGATGTTAAAAGTATGGCAGGAGGAATTGAAGCATGGTCTGAAAAAATCGATCCCTCTATCCCAAAGTATTGAATTATAAGTTTATCAATTTTAACTGGTAGTCCTTCTACAAACTGGCTATTTGAATTTTCTAATGTTGCTTGACTTCAAACATTAAGCAGTTTAACCTTTGTCTGGAAGGTTGCTTCCAGCTCTGAACACCTTTTAGCTTTTAAACGCATAACCTTGAAAGGGAATCTTTATGAACCACTCCCATGATTCTGAACCAAATTTTGAAAAATTATCAAAAGCTATCACGGAAGCTGTTATGACTTCAGGGAAAGTCCGAAAAATAGTTGATGAAATTCAAAAGAACGATGATATATGCCCTCAAAGTTTTATGGTTTTGGTGCTCAAAATGCAGGTGCTCACCGAATCGCTTGAATTAAATATAGAACAGGACGATACTTTTGAAAAACCAGTTACTCCAAAAACGACAAAAAAAAAGAACCCTAAAAAACCCCAGTACATTGACGGACGTAAACTTTCTAAGCATGAACTTGATTTTGAAGAGTTCCGTAGAGAACAATTTGACTCAGAAAACTGGCTTAAGAAAAATCGGCTTACCCTCTAAGTCTGCGCCCCTTCGATACCCCTCTATCCCTCTTAAAAATCTTTGCTACCTCAAGTAGTCACTCGATTTGTAATCCACAAACCGATAGCAGAAGGGAACACTTGTGGCTAAACACCTAACAACTGGGAAAACAAGTGATGGTCTAGATCATTTCGTCGGATACGCAAGGGTCATTGTGAAATAAGAACAGTTTTAACTCTTAACAAGACATACTAGAGACCGTCACTGCTAGTTTATTTTTTTGAGTATTGCATCAACTCAATTTCATATTTATCTGGATCTTCAGTGAAAATAAACCGCGTTCCATTCTCCGCTTCTATTGGACCTTCTGTAATGGGAACCCCCTCCTCTGCTAATTTGGTCATGCACCGTTCAAGGTCTTCGACTTGAAATGCCAAGTGTACTAAATCTTCAGGAACCTCAATATTTCCGCTGCCAGGGAAGGAACACAATTCAAGGTCGCAATTTGTCTCGGGAAAGCGCAAAAACACAAGCTGTGAACCGCGAGGAGATGTTTTACGCTCAACAATTTCCATACCCAAAATACCATTATAAAAATTAATGGAACGATCCATATCATGAACTCGAAACCGAGTATGCAGATACCTTTTCAGCACAATTCCTGCCCGAGAGTAACGATGGGTTCATATTTGGACATTGCTTTACGAACTAGAGAAATGATTTCATCAAGGCTCTCTGTATTATTTGCTTCAAACCTGAAAACAATAACTGGCTGCGTATTTGAAGCACGTATTAAAGCCCATCCTTTATCAAAATTAACTCGAGCTCCATCAATATCAATCACATCGTATTTTTTGCTAAAACTTTCTGTAAGTTCGCGAACTATTTCAAATTTTCGATCATCAGGACAATCAACTCGTATTTCCGGAGTTGCCGCAGTTTTTGGAACATCGAGAAGCATCTCTGAAACTTTTACCTTGGAAGATGCAACTATCTGAAGAATCCTGCATGCCGCATAAATAGCGTCATCGAACCCGTAATAGGAGTCTGCAAAACAGATATGCCCGCTCATTTCACCTGCCAGCAACGCGTTGGTTTCCTGCATTTTCTTTTTAATCAGGGAATGACCAGCAGCAGACATGACTGCTGTTCCACCATGTTCCTCAATGTCTTTGAAAAGGTTTCGCGAACACTTGACCTCACCTACGACAGTGGCACCAGGATTCTGTTTGAGTATATCCCGTGCAAATAGCATCAAAAGTTGATCGCCCCACAGCATGTTTCCCTTTTCATCTACAATACCAATCCTGTCAGCGTCACCATCGAATCCGATCCCAAGTTCCGCCCCCTCTGCTTTTACTTTGTCAATAAGATCCACCATGTTCTTTGCCACAGTTGGATCTGGGTGATGGTTTGGAAAATCCCCGTCGGGCTCACAATATAGTTCAGTAATACTTGCACCTATTCGGTTTAAAAGTTTAGGGCCTACGATCCCAAAGCACCCGTTTCCTCCATCGACCACAACCTTAACCGAACGTGAAATATTAACCGAACTACTAATATCCTGAATATAATCTTCTAAAATATTTGCATGGCTCAACTTCCCCACTCCAAATTCAAATTCATTTAAATTGATAAGTCTTCGCAACTCCTGGATACGATCTCCGTACAAACTATGCAGACCGTGACTGATTTTGAATCCGTTGAACTCTGGTGGATTATGGCTTCCCGTTATCATCACTCCACCATCTGGTTTTAAATGATGCAAAGAAAAATACGCCACCGGAGTTGGAACCAAGCCTATATCTATGACATCGCACCCGGTAGAATTCAATCCGCTGATAAGGCTATCTCTGAATGGGATGGAACTGCCTCTCATGTCGTACCCAACCGTAAGGGTTTTTCCCCCGTTTCTCCGAATATAGGTACCTATTCCTTTACCAATAAGTTCTGTGGAATCTAGGGTCAAATCTATACCCACTAAGCCGCGGATATCGTATTCTCTAAAAATCTGTGGATTGATAGTTTTCATCATAATTTTTTCTTAAAATTTTTTTGATGTTTATTGTGTTCAGCATTGAGGCCTACTTCTTATTTTTCTTTGTTGATGTTTAGTAAGGGTTCTGAGAAAAACCTCCATCCACTGTGAAATTTGAAGCAGTGAT
>JAPYPK010000098.1 GCA_029937655.1 Nitrospinaceae bacterium | reverse complement strand
GTATAAACTCAAAGTTATTAGACCATTAATCTTCCCTTCTGGTTTAAGACTAGTTATTTGCAGTGATGTTTTGAGGAGATGACAATGTCTATTTATGAGTTTAAGGTGAGGGTGAGGCTGGATAGGATTGGTAGTGAAGGTGCTCAACGGTCTAGAAGGTTTTGTTTTAAAGGTTTTCCGTTTGTTAGTTGAATTCAGAACTCAATATCCGTACCCATTTTGTCACGTAGGATAATTTCGGCAGAAGTGTAGTATTTTTTAGTTGTGTTACATTTTTTACATGATGGAACGACGTTACCCTTGGTGCTTTTTCCACCCCGAGCTATGGGTACTATGTGGTCCATCGTCAAACTTACGGGGGTAAATTCCCCAGCACAATAATGACAGACTCCTTTAGAAATTTTTTCTTTCCACCACTGGGATTGACGTAACTTTCTTCCCTTGGCTTTTTCTTTTCGAAAACGTTCTTCACCACCTACTTCATTTTTCATGTTCATTTTTTAAAAAATCCTTGTAAGTTGGTCTGCCCATCGACTTTTTATTTGGATTGACGGGTCGCTACTAAGCCTGACCGCTCTGACCGTTCCAGATATACTTCCCTGAGCATACCAATGGGTATCTCCGGCATCGAATTCGAATCCAAGAGCAGCGGAAAGTTTGGTTCGGCTAGTCCAAAAACAACTTCCGTAGCTAAACTCAAAAACTGGGTCGATATGCAAGACAAAAGTTTTCCCGCGGGATTGAAACGGGTGAGCTATTTCATAAAGACTTTGGATTTCAAGTTTATTTGGGAGTCGCCAATCAAAAAAATTCCCCAGTTTTTGTTTGTTTAATTTTTTAATATAGCTATTGGCATCGTACCAGCTAATATAGTTACCCGTTTCCCTGTAGGCGTATCCTTCTTGCCACATGAGCCCTGTACATGAATCTGTGATAGTCCCATTATCGTTGTCTATAAAGCGTTGTTTTTTTGAATTATTTTGGTTGGTCATGAGAAAAGACTAGCACCCTTATCTAGTTCGAACAATATCGAATTCCATCGACCTCAATGGAGTGGATGGATGAAATTGGTAACTGCAGTCTTCGCTCTTATCAGGTTCGATAGGGTAACGATGGCATAGAAGTGGTTTTGCTTCTGGTTCTTTGTGCACCTTACATTCATTCTCGGGTCCGAGTTGTTGGCAAGGAATATTGATGGAATAAAATAGTTGGTTACGTTTAATATCCTCGCCGACTATACAGATGCCCCGGTAACTCAAGTAAAGTTCTAGTTCTTTTATACTCTTATGTTGGTTGAGAGTTACGTCCCTCACTACAGTGATATTCAAAGTTTTGCAGCATTCACCACATTGATTGCATTCACCAGTCCGTATTAACAATTTTCTAGTTCCTGATTTAAATTCGATAAATCACATTGTCCAATTTTATACATGTGCTATGCCTAATGAGTTATTTTCTTTTGGTTTTAGGTTTCTTTTTTGGCGCTTCGTAATTTGCGCTGACAGTTGTATGAATCCCTCCACGAACGTTAAATGCCCCAATTACTTCCATCCAACGAGGGGAAGAAACCTTTACCAAGTCATCAAGAATATCATTTATCACTTTTTCGTGAAACGCGCCTTCATTTCGAAAAGACCAAAGGTATAACTTCAGCGATTTTAACTCTATGCACAATTTATCAGGGACATAGCGGATTTCCAGTTCCGCAAAATCAGGTTGCCCGGTTTTTGGGCATAGGCAGGTGAATTCAGGACACTCCATTTCTATTTCGTACTCTCGATCTGGATGTGAATTTTTAAAGACTTCTAGGCTACGGTTCGGTTTTTTTTTCATAATTTAAGATTTTTTTGGCTCTGACCTTGCTTTTGAGAATTTGGATTATATTATAGTATTAGCACTCTTCAGAGAGGAGTGCTAATATCCGGAACATAGTGTTCCCAAAACTCTAAAAAATCACACAAGTTATTGTTTTTTTTATAATTTGATGGATTATTTGGTTGATTTGTAACTCGAATCGTCCGGAAACAGTTGTTTTTATCATAGTTTATCATTATTTACCAAGGAGTAGCG
The DNA here is from genome assembly GCA_029937655.1 of Nitrospinaceae bacterium. Taxonomy (GTDB): domain Bacteria; phylum Nitrospinota; class Nitrospinia; order Nitrospinales; family VA-1; genus Nitromaritima. The sequence continues at coordinate 3,226 of JAPYPK010000098.1, read as the reverse complement.
AATGAAAATCAGACCGTTGCAAGACCGAATCATGGTTCAACCTATCTTGGACAAAGAAGTCCAAAAGGGTGGAATTATTATCCCAGACTCTGCCAAAGAAAAACCTATTGAAGGTCGAGTAAAAGCTGTTGGCAATGGCAAAATTGGGGATGATGGGAAACCTATTAAACTAGAGATTAAGGTAGGTGATAAGGTTCTTTATAGCAAGTATGGTGGGACCGAAATCAAGATAGACGGAGAAGATTATCTTCTTATGAGAGAAGACGACGTTCTTGGCGTAGTAGAAAAATAAACTTGTCAACCGCGCTCAAATAAACGATTTTTTGGGTATCCTTATTTTAATTAAATAAAAGGAGTATTGTTTCAATGGCTAAACAAATTACTTACGACGAACAAGCAAGACATAAAATCATGTCCGGAGTCAATCAACTCGCTGATACAGTTAAGTTAACCTTGGGGCCTAAGGGTCGCAATGTTATCATCGATAAAAAGTTTGGCTCGCCGACTATTACTAAGGATGGAGTAACAGTAGCGAAGGAAATTGAATTAGCTTGCCCATTTGAGAATATGGGTGCACAAATGGTTAATGAAGTTGCAAGTAAAACTAGTGACAATGCTGGTGACGGCACAACTACAGCGACGGTTTTAGCTCAGGCTATTTTTCGTGAAGGGATGAAGAACGTTACAGCAGGCGCAAACCCTATGGACATTAAACGGGGAATTGAAGCTGCTGTCGCAGCCATTATTCCTGAAATCCAAAAGATTGCAAAGCCAACTAAAAATAAGAAGGAAATTGCTCAAATTGGTACCATTTCTGCTAACCACGACCCTGCCATAGGTGAAATAATCGCGGAAGCAATGGACAAAGTCGGCAAAGATGGCGTTATCACGGTTGAAGAAGCTAAAAGCATGGATACGTCATTGGAAATTGTTGAAGGTATGCAGTTTGACCGTGGTTATTTGTCCCCTTATTTTGTGACAGATTCAGAACGTATGGAGACGGTTTTAGAAGATGCCTATATTTTGTTACATGAGAAAAAAATCTCGAATATGAAGGATATGCTTCCCTTATTAGAGAAAATCGCAAAGGGCGGTAAGCCATTAGTTATCGTTGCTGAGGATGTAGATGGTGAGGCACTCGCCACTTTGGTTGTCAATAAACTGAGAGGTACCTTGAATGTGTGCGCCATTAAAGCACCTGGTTTCGGAGATCGTAGAAAAGAGATGTTAAATGATATTGCGATTCTCACTGGCGGGACGGTCATCACGGAAGACATCGGTGTTAAGTTAGAGAATGTTGATCTCAAAGACTTAGGTACTGCTAAGCGAATCACCGTTGACAAAGAAAATACCGTCATTATCGATGGCAAAGGAAAGGCTTCTGATATCCAAGGTCGCGTGAAACAAATTCGCAACCAGATTGAAGAAACTACCTCAGATTATGACCGTGAAAAATTGCAGGAAAGACTTGCAAAGCTGGTTGGTGGTGTTGCTATCATTAAAGTTGGCGCGGCCACTGAGACAGAGATGAAAGAAAAGAAGGCCCGTGTAGAGGATGCGCTGCATGCTACTCGAGCAGCTGTCGAAGAGGGAATCATTCCAGGTGGCGGCGTAGCGCTTTTAAGGGCTGCTCATGTTTTAGATAAGATTAAAGGCGAACACGATTTTCTACTCGGTGTGAAAATCATCAAGAGGTCTATCGAGGAGCCGATCCGTCAAATCGCCCATAATGCTGGTGAAGAGGGAACAGTGATTGTCGAAAAAGTAAAAACTTTGAAAGGCGATCACGGTTTTGATGCAAAAAATGGAACTTATGTTGACATGATCAAAGCTGGAATCATTGACCCTGCTAAGGTTGCTCGCACAGCGTTGCAGAATGCGTCAAGTATTTCAGGTTTACTCTTGACTACAGAAGCTATGATCACGGATCTTCCTGAAGAAAAAGAAGCCCACGACCATGGTCCTGCCGGTGGTGGCGGTATGGGTGGAATGGGTGGAATGGGTGGAATGGGTGGAATGCCAGGTATGATGTAATAACGGCTACCCGATTTATCTCAGAGGTATTAGACCCCAGCCTTAGGGCTGGGGTTTTTTTTTGAGTATCTGACGATTGTTTTAGTGTGCCTTTAATTGAAACTTTATGATTAATGATAGTTGCAAATGATCTGCAATATTAATTAGACTTGGGGGAGTCTAGCCGTAAATCATCAGAGCGCACTACCGGCACTTTTTTATCCCTGGGACTAGATGTGATATCTTTTTTCTGTAGATACCTTTCACGATAGGAACTTTCCTTGATTCCTGGAAACTTAACACAAGTAAAGCGGCGGATTATTGAAGCTGCAAAAAGAGTTGGGCGCGATTCTTCTGATGTACGACTTCTAGCGGTAAGTAAAGAACAAACTGATGTGACAATTGCCGAGGGAGTCCATGCTGGTATGACCCTTTTTGGGGAAAATAAGATTCAGGAAGCAAGGAATAAAATAGAGGTCCTAGGACGAGATGGGCTCGAATGGCATTTCATTGGGCGTTTACAAAAAAATAAAGTTAAATTTATTTTTGACTTGTTTGATCTAGTTCATTCGGTAGATAGTTTAGCTTTGGCAGAGGCGATTAATAAAAAAGCCCAGGCTCTTGGATCGTGCATGCCTATTCTCTTGCAAGTCAATGTATCTGGGGAAAAATCGAAGCTTGGTATGAATCCGTTTATTGTGCCCAAAGAGATTTGCAGGTTAGCCAAATTGGGAGGAGTGAAGGTTCGTGGGTTAATGACTATCCCTCCATTTGATCGTAATCCAGAAAATTCTCGCCCATATTATGTCCGTTTACGAGAATTACGGGACACTTGTTCTAACCTGGATATTCCAGGAGTTCAACTGGATGAACTGTCAATGGGTATGTCAAATGATTATGAAGTAGCTGTGGAAGAGGGCGCAACTCTGGTACGTGTTGGTACAGGATTGTTTGGCCCAAGACCCTCTCTGGAGAAGCCCATACCGTAGGTTGAATGATATGATCATTTGCCTCATAATATTAGTTGCGGGAGCAGAATTGGTTTAGAGGTAAGTTTTGATTTAGCCCCTAGGGAGATATTTATCATGTTGAGCAATAAAAAAATAGGGTTTGTCGGTGGCGGAAATATGACGGAAGCCTTAGTCAAAGGACTTTTATCCTCGTCGCTTGTTGCTTCGAAAGATATTTTCATTTCGGACTTAATCTCTGATCG
>JAPYPK010000097.1 GCA_029937655.1 Nitrospinaceae bacterium | reverse complement strand
AAATCCAGTCAGGACGTCCCACCCTGGGTGAATACACTGCGAAATTGGATCGTTCAACCAAACCCCGATCATGAGCTCTATATCATTTTTATTAAAGGCATCATAAAACCTTTGATTGGTTTTCAGCACTTCTTTTTCACTCATAAAAAATTACCTCAAAGCTAGTAAAATTCTATTGGGATGCTTCCAACAGGTATTCAATTGCATCAAAGGTGTCCTTAGATTCCCAGTTTTTTGCACCATCTACGCGCGCTACAACTCTACCTTCATGATTTATCACATAAGTAAATGGGATCGTCATTGATGGGTAAAGCCTCTCGACCTCCCCTTTTTTGTCTAATAAAACGGGAAAGGTAAGTCTATACTCGTCAACAAAAGATTTAATTTCAGATCCCGCATTTTTATCGAGTGTCACCGCCAGAACCGTCACTCCTTCGGAGCGGTAACGACGATAAAGCTTCTCAAAAGAAGGCATTTCTACTCGACAAGGGGCACACCACGTCGCCCAAAAATTAAGAATGACTACTTGCCCGCGATAGTTCTCAAGACTTTCGTAGTTACCCTTTAAGTTTCGCAAGGTAAAGCTAGGCGCTAGGTATCCTACCTCCGGTTTTTCCTGGCTGAAGTTTTTACTAACTTTAACATCGGAAATAGAAATAGGGGTTTCTGCAAAGTGCTCGAAGAAAAAAAGAATGGCTCCAATAAAAGCAATAATGAAAAGCAGGACATGCTTCTTAGTTGGAATATAAATGGTCTTTTTTGAGTCGTTCAACTTCATCTCTCATCATCTCAACTTTTATTCTCTGACCCATCAACACAAAATAAAGTAGTGTAAAAGCTCCGAGAGATAACAAAAGCGTGCTTACCATAGAAGGATCCATTCCTGCACCCAAACCTTCTGATGATATCATTTTAGGTGGGGGATGGAATGTGCGCCACCATAAAACAGAAAAATGAATGAATGGAATATCAAGAAATCCAACAATGCCTAGAACTGCAGCGAAACGAGCACGCATAGATCCCATATCAGTTTGATAGCGAAGCATTAAATACGACACGTAAATAAGCCACAAAATTAGAGTGGATGTCAGTCGAGCGTCCCACACCCACCATGCACCCCAAATTGGTCGTGCCCAAATTGGTCCCGTAATCAAAACTAGCGAACAAAAAATAACACCGATTTCAGCGGAAGCCAGGGCATATATGTCCCACTCTCTTTCCTTTTTCCACAGAAAAAGAATGCTGCAAAGAAAAACAACAAAAAAGGCAAAAAAGGCCAACCATGCCGCAGGAATATGAAAATACATTATGCGTTGTACTGCCCCCTCCGTTTGTTCTGTTGGCACATAAACAAAAATAGCTACCATAGCTAATAGGAAAGCAATAACTGTAAGCCAGGTTAGAATTGAGCTGTTTTCTTGTTTTTCGTCACTCATCCTGCGATCCTTTTTTAACAGCTTCCTTTATAAGGTCTAAGTCGTTTTGTAGAGACTGCTGATATCTTTTGATTCGGAACAAGTAATAAAAAATTCCGCCCCACACAAATATATTAGCCGCAAATAAATATTCCAGATTATCCATTCAAGTTATTCCTCCAGAACAAAATCTATCACCATTATGGAAATAGCAATATATATGATATCGAAACACAAGGTCAAACTTACCCAGTTCATCATGCTCGATAATGGTTCGCCTGCAAGCACCTGACCTGTCATTCTCACCGACCCGATAATAATTGGAATTATTATCGGGTACATGAGTATCGGTAGCATAATATCACGCGTCTTAAGGTTTGCCGATAAGGAAGAAAGAAGAGTTCCTACTGCGCAAAACCCTAGCGTTCCCACAAAAATCACATATAACAATGGTAAAAGATGTGGGAGCAGGTCAATATTAAAAAAAACCATGAAAAGTGGTAGGGTAAATACCTCCATAATTAATAAAAACACGAAGTTGCTAACTAGTTTCCCAAAATAAAGTGCCGTCCTGTCCATGGGTGCTAGAAGCAACCCCTGCAGGCAGCCATTTTCCTTCTCCAGCATGAACGATCGATTGAGTCCAATTGTTCCTGCAAATAAAAATGCTACCCATAGCACACCAGGGCCAACTTCAGTTGCCTTAATGAGACTAAGGTTGATTGAAAAAATAAAAATAATGACCACGAGGAGTGCGAAAATAAACATTGAGCTAAACAATTCGCGTGTCTTTATTTCTGTAATAAAGTCCTTCCAGATAATGGTCATCACCTGACTGAAGTACCGACTCATAGAAATAACAAAGCTCCCAACTTATAGCTCATTGTTCCAAGGATTTTGTGTAAAGGTTTTTAAAGTTACTTTGATCGATACAATCAACCGACTCGAAAAGAGAAAACTTTCCTCTGCTTTGTATTGCCACCCGGTCGCACATTTCAAGGCCACAAGAAATATCATGCGTTGTCATAAGAATGGTTCGTTTCCCCGTGTGTAAACTACGCAAACGATCCTTAAGGTCGCTAGTTGCTTGTAAATCCAACCCGGTAAAAGGTTCATCTAAAAATAAAACCGAAGGATCATGTAAGGTGGCTCTGGCTATAGCCACTCTCTGCTGCATTCCTCTGGAAAAAGTCCGTATCGGATCATACCTACGCAATTGTAATCCGGCAGTACTAATAGATTCATTGGCTCTTTCTTCTGGGTCATCTAGACCATAGAGTTTAGCGTAAAATAAAAGATTTTCTAGCGCCGTTAAATTAGGATACAAACAGGTCGCGTGAGAGATAACGCCGATTCTGCTTCTTAACATTGCATTGCCTTCAAGAGCATCGAAACCATCTATATTTGCTGATCCGGAAGTAGGGCGCATAAGACCGGTAAGAATTTTAATCAATGTTGTCTTGCCAGCTCCGTTAGGCCCAAAGATAGTAAGGAATTCCCCTTTATTTAAATTAAAACTGACTCCACTCAAAGCCTGTAGATAACCAAAATCTTTTCGGAGTTCTTGAACCTGAATAATGGAATGAGATGACTCGGGATTGATTTGCTGGTTCATGCGGGATACCACCATCGAAGATCAAATATCATGCTCATGCTAGAGTATGGAGGAGGCAGTCATATAACATTACTATTTTTTAACAGCTGTTCACTGAAAAAGATATTGCACTAAGCTAGAAGAAAATTTTTCGAAGCTGACTTACCATGTTTTTTTTTATTTTCCTTTAACTCATCAATTCGTTCAAGAATGGCAATTGCTTCCCCTTCAATTTTACTCCTTAAAGCATCAGAATCTTCAATAGATATCTTGTCGGCTTGAAGGTCAACCTCCAATTCTTTGAGCGATAACAAAAGTTCTTCTTTGCGAACTAGTAGATGTTTAAACTCTTCTTCCACAGGGTCAATTTTAGAAAAAGGCCTAGTGTTTGGTAGTTTTCCAAATAACGGAATACCAATAGCAATTATAATTCCTGTGATCAAAAGTAGTTCGATAAAGTGGGGAAAAGTTATATTCATGTTTCCAGTCGATCTAACTCATCCTTCAAACGACGAGAGTATTTACTAGAACTCGCTTCACTGGGTTTTTCAGAACCTGATTCAGATGCGACATCGCCCTCAATATTTTGAAGTTCGATATCGGGTTTATTTTTTCCTACCCATCCATTTATAAGCTTACGTAATCCGATCCCTCCAATCATGATTGCTCCAAATGGAATTACCCAGGCAGTAAGATTAAATCCATTTTTAGTAGGAGCAGAAAGTACCGTCTCACCATATTTTTCAATCTGTTGTTGAACAATTTGATCAACCGTTAAACCCGACTCAAGCATTTTTGTAAATTTTTTTCGGTTTTTATCAGCCGTCGAACAAGTGCAATTTATAAGGACTTTCCCACACTTATCATCGCATTTACACATCAGTTGATTTTCTAAGTCTGACAATACCGCGCCCGCACTGGCCATGCTTGAATTAATGATCGTAACAAACAGTACAATAAAAAAAACAAAAATGATTTTTTTTAAATAAATTATCATAGTCACTCTTGGGCTGGCGAAAAGACTATTTTTTGGAGTTTCAATCTCTCCAATCTTCGACGTTGCTCCAATCTGTCGGGCCATGCACAGATCATAGTTCCGAGAGCGATAATCCATCCTCCCGTCCACAACCATTTAACCATAGGGTTATGATAAACCTTTATTGTGGCCGACTCATCTTCAGAAAAATCTGCAAGGATCACATATAGATCACTTGCTAAGGTCGATCTTACATCGACTTCAGATACAGGCTGGTTTTGCCCCTTATAAAATTCTTTTTCCGGTCTTGCTGTCCAGATTTTCTTCCCATCTTTTTCAACGGCCAGTTGTGCAATAATACGAGTTTTTACTGAGGTAGCCTGAATCGCCGCAAGCTTTTCGTAACGCAACGTATAATCTCTTATTTCTATAGTTTCACCTATCTTGAGCCGTTTTTCCGTATGAATTCCGTATGAAGATGATCCGGCGATCCCTGCATAAATCATTACTACGCCGATATGGACCGTATAACCGCCATAACGTCTCTTGTTATTCCAGATTAGGGAACCCAAAGCACCTAAATATGTTTCGCTTGAAGCATACCGAGCCATAGTTCCTTTATAAAACTCAATGAGCATAGATGACAACACAAAAATACAAAGAATGAACGCGATGTATGTATAAATTTCTGAGCGGTTTGATAATGGAAGCACGGGAAATAAAATGGCCCCTCCAATTAACGCAAACATCACTGGTTTTAAAAAGTTTTTCCTCAGGTTGGACCAAGTAGCCTTTCGCCAAGCAATGATGGGACCAATTCCGATTAGTGCCAGTAGAGCTAAACCAATAGGAACATTGACCTGGTTGTAAAAAGGGGGCCCTACGGTAATCTTTACTCCGCGTATTGCCTCAGAAATAATCGGGAAAATGGTTCCCCAAAATGTTGCAAACGCGATGCCTAATAGTAATAAATTATTAAAGAGAAAACCCGCTTCCCTTGAAAGAAATGAATCCAATTCGTTTTTACTTTTGAGTAATGGTAAACGTGAAATAATCAACGCTGTACAAACAGCAATAATAAAAAAAAGAAGACCCAGGAAATAATATCCTAATGTTGCTTCATCGAAGGTATGTACGGATTGAATGAGCCCACTTCGGGTAATAAATGTTCCGAAAATGGTCATAACAAAAGTGAGGAGAATTAGAGACATATTCCATACTTTCATCATATCTTTTTTTTCTTGGATCATGACCGAATGCAAATAAGCTGTTGCCACGATAAGTGGCATGAAGGCTGCATTTTCTACGGGGTCCCACGCCC
>JAPYPK010000096.1 GCA_029937655.1 Nitrospinaceae bacterium | reverse complement strand
CCAAAAGTGAAAGATTGGATTAAAAAATAGTTTTTCTCCAACCCACATTACTTCCTCTTTTCTTAATTAAAAAATAAAACCATTTTATACGATAGCCTTTCTAGTAAAAATCGAATCATCAAGTAAGTTTAAAACTAAACTCTGAATGAATTTTTTTATTTTAATTATTTATATATTCTTTTTCCTTCCTGTTAATCCAGTTTTGGCTTTTGATATGGACTTTGATGGATATATCAAAACTGGGAGCCAATATATTTTTGATTCGCCATCTCTTCACAAAGACTTTGATAGTGACCTACAAGTGCATCTAGGATTAGAGGGTACTATTCTGAATAAAAACAAATGGGCCTTGGATTATGAAATGGAAACTGATGCATCTTATGTTGATGGGCCTAGTGAGCAGTCAAAACTTAGGCCTGAGACGGATTTTGGTCTTCATCGAGCTTGGTTGCGGCTTAGTAATGATTCTTTGCAGTTTCGCGGGGGACGCCAGGAAATCCTGTTTGGTGATGGTGTAATTTTCCAGCCCCTAGGATTGTTTGACACTCGAGATGTTTCAGGTGTAATTCCACAGGCTCACGGTGTAGATGGTGTTCGCGCCACATGGTTTTCGTCTGATGTATCTCTTCTTGAAACTTGGTTAGTTCCTGGAAAAAAAGGGACTGCCTTGATTTCCGGAATACGTGCAGATCTGTTATTAGGAGAAATTGAAACGGGTGTTGTCTTCCAGTATCATCCGAAGTCTGATTTGGATGATTTCTCTGGATATGATCAGGAAATGGCACAAGTGGGATATCATTTGAAGGGCGAGCATGGAGTTGGTTTCTGGAATGAGAGTCGCCTGGATGTTGAGATTGAACCTTCATCCCCACTTCAGTTTGATACAGTTTTAGGAGTTGATTATACCTTTGAAATTGGGAAGGGCCTTCATATTTTAACTGAATATTTTTTTTCTACTCGACAAAGGGAATTCAGTTTATCTGATCTAAAAGGACAAAGAACCTATCATCAAATTGGATTCTTGTTCGATCAACCTATCGACATTGATATCAAATGGCAGATTTTTAGCTTATATGATTTTCGTGATAGGAGTTTTCAGCTTGTACCGCAGATAGAATATTCTATTACTGATGACCTTTTTCTTTATTTGCATGGAAAGATTGGTGGCAATATCAATGGAAATAAATCAAACGGACGACTATACCAACGAACCAATTCATTTAGCGGAACCGAATCATCAATTGGATTATCACTAACTAATTTTTTCTGATTTTTAATACAACCATGAATAACAATCTAATTTCAGTGCAAGGAGTATCGAAAGTTTTCAAGGTTGGTGAAGAAAACTTTACTGCACTACGAGATATTAATCTTGAAATTGACAGCGGTTCATTTATGTCCTTTGTAGGGCCCTCTGGCTCTGGGAAAACGACAATATTAAATCTTATTGGTGGCCTAGATGTCCCCACAGCAGGTAATATTTTTTTTAAAAACACAAAGTTGTCAGCAATGAACCGTAATCAAATGGCTCAGTATAGGCGAAAAAATATTGGATTCATTTTTCAAACCTATAATTTACTCCCTGTTTATTCTGTTTATGAAAATATTTTATTTCCACTTTTGTTAAGTGGTTCGAAAGAAAAAGATGCGCGAGAACGAGTTATGAATATCATAAATAAGGTTGGACTTAGTGATCAGGTTAAAAAAAGGCCTTCCCAACTATCTGGCGGACAATGTCAGCGTGTTGCTATTGCAAGGGCCTTGGTCAAAGATCCTCTTTTAATTCTTGCTGATGAACCAACCGCGAATCTTGATTCTAAAAATTCTCTACAAATCCTAGAGTTGATGAGTGAATTAAACAAACAGTACAAAGCCGCGGTAGTATTTTCTACTCATGATGAGAAAGTAACACGCTATGTCCGCCGTGAAGTCGGTTTAGAAGATGGAAAAATTATTTCTGATAAATAATAACCATAGTTCAGTCCTTAATATATGAACTGGAGCATTGCCAAAAAGAATTTTTCTCGTCAAGGTTTAAGAGCATCGCTTAATGTTTTAGTTACGGCTCTTTCCATTATTGCCTTGATATTCATGCTCTCTTTGCTTAATGGCTTTCAGGCTCAAGCCACCAAAAATGTTGTAAACACAGACGTTGGTGGCGGGCATTATCGTGCTCCAGGGTTTGATATTCTTTCACCGACAGAATGGGAGGACCACACAGTAAAAACTCCTAAAATCCTAATGCAATTAGATAATAAAGATAAGGCGGAAGTTCTTGTGCTACAAGGGCAACTGTATCCGAATAGACGGCTTTATCCCGTACAAATTCGTGGTATTTCTATGGAGCAATCCCTTTTAAAATTACCTTTGAATAACTTGAAAAGTTTTCCTAAAAATATTGATGACTTAATTCCTGTCGTAGTTGGAGCAAAAATGGCAAAAAAATCTCATTTACAAAAGGGTGACACTTTGACTTTAAAATGGCGTGATAAATCTGGTGCCGTCGATGCCAAAGACGTTTTAATTGTCGATGTCGGAGATATGCTTAATCCGCGTGTTGATGAAGGAGTTTTGTGGTTACGCTTAGACCATTTAAGGTTTATGACGGATAGAAAAGGAGAAGTAAGTTGGGTGGCCGTTCAAAACTATATTGGACCAGTTCCCGAATTTGAATTTCAGTCCGTTGAGTTATTAATGGCGGACCTTCTTGCTCTATGGCGCCAAGACAGAATAAATTCTAAAATATTATGGGCGATACTAATGACTTTAGTTTGCATCAGCGTGTTCAATACGCAAATGTTAAATATTTTTAAAAGACAAAAAGAAATTGGGACTCTCATGGCCCTAGGTATGGATTCAAACAGAATTGTAAAAATATTCACTTTAGAGGGTTGTCTCGCAGCTGTCTGGGCTCTTGTGGTTGCTCTTCTTTTAGGGTTGCCGTTTTTTATTTGGTTCCAAGGTGTAGGTTTTGATGTATCTCACCTAAGCGAATCCACTCTTCCCATAAGAGAAACAATTTATCCAAACTACCAGCTAATGGAAATCATTTATTCTTTGGTTATTGTCTTTATTTTGATTGTGGCCTCTTCATGGTTACCTGTGAAAAAAATTACTCGGCTTGACCCAACTATGGCACTCCGAGGAAGGGCAATTAAATGATATTTTTTTTATTTCGCGGCATTTTTCGTGATAAATCTCGATTCCTTTTTCCATTTTCTGTTGTAAGTATTGGCGTGGCGTTGGTTGTTGCGTTGGTTGGATTTATGGAAGGAGTTTTCATGGGAATGATAGATATGACCGCAAAGCTTAATGCTGGTCATTTGAGGCTAGTTAATAAACCTTTTTATGATGAAGAACACCTTTATCCGCTGGATCGTGCTTTAGCTGCACAGAAAGAAACCAAAAGGTGGCTTAAAAAAAATTCAACTCCTAATATTGAATGGACACCTAGAATTCGCTGGGGGGCTCTTATTGATGTCCCGGATGCAAATGGGGATACCAGGTCTCAAACACCGGTAGTGGGAATGGCACTGGATCTAAAATCTCCAAATTCTTCAGAAATCCGCCGTCTCCAGTTGGCAGAGTCTCTCGTAAAAGGGCAGTTGCCTCAAGGTTCAAATGAAATGTTAATGGGAAATTCATTGGCTAAGGATTTGGCTGTAACTTTAGGCCAATCAGTTACCATAATCGGACAATCTTTTGATGGCGGACTGGTTGCTGATAATTATCTTGTTGTAGGACTTATAACGTTTGGGGTTACTGCCATGGATAAAAAAATGGTCCTGATTGATCTAGCCGATGCTCAAAGTACATTCTATATGGATGATATGGTTACTGACTGGCTGGGTTACCTCCCATCTAGCTTAAGTTTTGATCATTATGTGAAAGCGAAGAAAAATATTAATTCTAATTTAAACACCTGGCGGGAAAACCCTCCTAAAGATTGGGCAAAAGATGATCAACCCATTGTCCTTAGTATACTAGACCAGCAAAATATGGGATCAATGGTCAAAACATTTACAGTAATAAAGAGTTTCGTGGTTGGTATTTTTACTTTTTTAATGATTCTTGTTCTTTGGAACGCCGGTGTTCTTAGCGGGATTCATCGCTATGGAGAAATGGGATTAAGACTCGCATTCGGAGAGTCTCATTGGAAGTTGATATTAACCCTTGGCATTGAAGGCTTATTGATTGGAATTCTTGGATCTATTGTTGGTTGTGTTTTGGGCGGAACATTTGCTTGGTATCTCCAGGAAGTCGGTTTAAATATGGGTGATGCATTTGCTAAATCTGGGCTGATGATTAATGATGTAGTAAGAGCTCGACTTACGTTGGATGGGTTTATTCAAGGTATCGTTCCAGGTATTTTTGCTAGTGTTGCGGGAACCCTGGTGGCAAGTTTAACTATTTTTAAACGATCAGAAGCCAATTTATTTCGTGAACTAGAAGCAGGTTAAAAAATGGATAAAATATATAAAGTATTTCTGCTTAGTTTCTTCCTTTTTAGTCTCGCATCAAGCCCTTTACTAAAATCAGCCGAGGCTATTGATGCTCAAAAACTACTTGAACAAGTTGATGATAATATTTGGTCGAACACGAAGTTTATTAGTGGTCGCCTTATAATAGATAATGGACGTAAAATACGAACTCTTACTCAAGACTCATGGATGGAAGGAATTGATCGTTCTTATACTCGCTACAAATCACCTGCACGAGAAAAGGGAACGAAAATGCTCAAGGTTAAAGGAAAACTCTGGATGTACACTCCTCGAACAGATCGTAAAATCCTCATAGCAGGGCACCTACTTAGACAATCATTGATGGGAAGTGATCTGTCTTACGAAGACATGATGGAAGATCACAAGTTGAGCAAATCATATTCTGCAACTTTTGATAGTTTCACAAATATAGATAAAGTGAAATGTGCCATATTAAATTTAACTGCTAGAGATAAAAAAACAACTTATCAAACCAGAAAGGTCTGGGTAAATCCAGAAGACAAAACGGTATTGAAAGAAGAACGTTTTGCTAAAAGCGGAAAGTTACTTAAAAGAATACTCTTTGAAGATCATGAAATAATTAGTGACCGAAAATTCCCTAGAACAATGGTCTTTAAAGACCTCTTGAAAGAAAATACTAAAACCACTTACAAGTTTGATGTTATCGAGTTTGATGTAGAGATTCCTGCCCGTTATTTTTCACAAAGTTCCTTAAAACGTTAACCACGTAATAATTGGAGTTTTATCGTATTGACATCGGTTCTAGAATCATACTCAACAAGAGTAACCTGCTTACTATTATTTTTTATCTTACTGGCTAGTTGTGCTGGCAC
>JAPYPK010000095.1 GCA_029937655.1 Nitrospinaceae bacterium | reverse complement strand
TTAATTACTTGGTAGACTTAACCACGCAGTAGGTTCAATAGGATTACCCTTATATCTCATTTCGAAGTACAGGGCCTCGCCATTAATTGAACCACTATCTCCAGAACGACCAATTATTTGACCAGAACGAACATGTTTTCCCGTGCTCGAAATAATTTCATCTAAGTGACCGTAGAGGGAATGATAATTCATTCCATGTCCAATAATAATAATATTACCGTAACCATCGAGGGTACCAGTGTAGAGAATTTTTCCATTAAATACGGAACGAACGGGAGAGCCTTTTCTAACTCTTATAGATACTCCATTTTGAACAATATACGTATTATATATTTTATCTCGTTTGCGTCCAAAATTATTTAAAATTGTCCCTTTAACGGGTGAAACCAGGTTCCCCTTCTTATCGCTGATATCGAGACCTTCGCCAAGAGATATTTTATTTTCCAATCTAGAAATCAATTGATTAAGTTTCTTTGAGGAAAGAACTAACTCCGCTCTAAGGTTTTTATTTCTTTTTTTTTCTTTGCTCAGTCTTACTAAAAATTGTTTCTTTTTTTCTTTCTCTTTAACGATCTCTTTTTTTTTTGTTATAGCCGATTTTTTAAATAAATCAAGTTTTCCTTTTGCTTGCAATAAAACTTCCTTTTTCTTATAAAAATCCGCTAATTCGTTTTCATATTTATTGAAAGTAATTTTATCGTACGCCATAATACTTTCCAAATATTTAACCCTTCTAAGAAGGTCTGTGAAATCTTCAGACGAAAACAGGAGCTTAACAGAAAAAAGATCTCCCTCTTTATATATAGTTCTTAATCGCCTACCTAGGTTTTTTTGTTGCAAATAAATATTTTTTTCGCCTTGAGAAATTTTATCAGTCAAAGCAATAACATTTTTTTTATTAATCTTTAAATTCCAGTTGTAGATTTTAAGTTCTCTCTCCTTAATTTTTAACTGCCCGTCAAGAACCCTTTTTTTTTTTAAATTTGAATATTCATTTCGGCCCATTTTATTAAGAATTTTTGTTTGATTTTCAATCTCATTTTTGAGTTTACCAAGTTTATCTTTTTCTTTCCGTAACATAATATTAATTTCATCGATATCAGCACTTTTAACCAAAGCGGGTGTTAAGCAGAAAATGAAAAGAAAGTTAAAGACACAGAAAATCGAAATTTTCTTAATCAAAATCATTCTGAATTATGCCTGTGAAGAAATTGGTTAGCAGATATTGAACTCCCCAAGACACCAACAATGATTCCTGTGCTGATGACAGAGAATATAATAGGTTTTGTTAAATACTGGAACTCAAGTCCACGAAATACAGATTCAAGAGATCCTTGAAACCAAAAAACGATATATAAATGAATTAACTTAACACTGACTAAAGCTAACAGAGAACCCGAAACTCCTTGCAATATTCCTTCAAGTAATAAAGGAACTTTTATATACTGATGAGTCGCACCCAACAATGTCATTAAATCAATTTCATCTTTTCGTGAATAGATCGACAATTTAATAGTGTTAGAGATTATCAAAATCATTCCAGAAAATAACACAACGCCAAAAACCAGAATAAACCCTCTAAGAAAGATCATAAACTGCTCAAACCGAGAAATCCATTTCTCACCATATTCTACTGACTCTACACCGTTCTCATTCTTTATTTTTTCTGAAAAATCCCTAATATTTTTTAACCGATCAGGGCCACTTGCAAACCGAAGAGTATAAGAATCTGGCAAGGGATTGAAGTTTAAAGAAGTGACAAAATTCGACTTTGAAGAGAATTTACCTCGAAAACTTTCCCATGCTTGGTCACGGGAAACAAAAAAGATAGAATCAATTTTATCATTTGAATTAAATAATAATTCTATTTTCTTTTTATTAGGGTTAGAAATTTTATCATCCAAGTACACAATTAACTGAATATGTTTATCCCAAGAAGAAAAAAGAATATCGAGATTAACAAACAGAAGAAAAAATATTCCGAGAACGGTAAATGCAATAAAATTGGTAGCAACAGATAATGAAAATAATTGCTTATTGGATTTGATATTTGAAAATGTTGTTTTTATGAAGTCAAAGGAGAATAAATTCATTTTTTAGGACTGAAGCAACTTTCCACGCTTAAGAAGTAAATGCCGGCGCTCCTTTTTACGTAATATTTCAGCACTATGAGTCGCAATAATTATGGTTTTTCCCTGTTGATTTATTTTTTCAAATAACGCAAAAATTTCTTTAGATATTTCAGAGTCAAGGTTCCCAGTCGGTTCATCTGCAAGAATAAGCTCTGGGTCATTCACTATAGCTCTAGCGATTGAAACTCGCTGTTGCTCTCCCCCTGACAATTGAGAGGGGTAAGAGTCTTTTTTTTTCACTAGGCCTACATTTTTGAGCGCATTCCACGTTTTTGCTCTAACAGTTTTCATGTTGGCGCCTACAATTTGTTGAGCAAAAGCCACATTTTCAAATACAGTTTTTTTCATAAGAAGCTTATAGTCCTGAAAAACAAATCCTACTTTACGCCGCAACTGGTACAAATTCTTTTCATTCAATTTTCCAACATTTATCCCTCCAACTAAAATCTGCCCGCGGTCAAACTTTTCCCACCCAAAAAGAACTTTAAATAGAGTGGTTTTTCCTGCACCGCTCTGACCAGTTAAAAAAACAAATTCACCATCTTGAATGTCAAACGAAATATCCGATAACACAGGAGCAATCCCCCCATAGGATTTATATAGATTAAAAACCTTAATCATTTTTATATAAGTTCAAAGGTTTATTTAACAGGGATAATTAGTTGTGTGCAGCAACGAATAAAAGTAGTAACTAATGCTGATTAAATATGTGGTTTATCTGGTGATTCTTCATATTCATCAATAAGTTTGAAGTCAGATTGACTATGGTCATCAGTTATACATTCTCTAGGCAATACTGTCGCCGTTCCGGACCCATAGAATTTATTAATTTGCTTTTCTGACAAGAGGTTGAAATTGATATAAGTTTTTATGATCATTCGCCCATCCATAACTTCATAAGCAAAAACCCCTGAGGGGCAAGTCAAATGACCTATGTTTTCACCATACGTTAACAGAGCCTCACCCATATAAGAATCCATCTTAATAATGCAATTCTCATTACTATCAGCACGTACACTAAAACGCTCTAAGCAATGTGATGTATAAGCAATTTGTGTATGAACAAACGAATCAAATAAACGGCCCAAATTTGTTGATTCTGTGTGAGAGGGCGAAATTAAAGAAAAAAAACCTCCTTTTGCAAAATCAATCAGGCATAAAACATCCTTCCCAAATTTTTTGCTTACTTTTCGACTCATATCACCCATAAACTTTTGCCGTTTCCTTAGAGAAATACGAGCATTTTTACGGAATTTTTTTTCGTATTCAGCTTTAACAAATCGCTCTATTTGAGCTTTTTTAAATTCAAACTGTTTGTTTGCCATAGTTTTAACTTATAAAAACTCAGTAAAAACAACGTAATGATTATGCTATTATAAAATAAAAATAATTAAAACCTTAGCTTTATTTTTTCTCCATAACATCTTTGTCCTAATAGGTCTTTGACCAAATCAATATCATCAAAATCTCACCAATGAATAACACTTTAAATATAATGGGTGGCCTTATTGCTGGATCGACTCTTTTTCTTATTACAATCAATTATATGGCCGATAATATCGAAGATTTTGAATCACTTCCCCTACCACCACCCAAGATGAAGTCTATAACGTCCCACAATCCAATAATTAAAGTAGATGCAACATCTCGAAAAAAATGGACTCTTGTTGATTTTTCTACTATGAAAACATATCAAGTGAAAGACCTTGAAAATGATAAAGATAAAATAAACCATTTCCCATGGGATATAGGATTCCAAAGAACTAAAATAGTCACTAATGGTGGCGTGACAAACCCTGAAGGAAGGGTATCACTTAAAAACTTAGGCCCTATTGACTTCGATTCAATAACCAACATACCTAGCGATGGATACACTCAAGACGCAAAGTCTTATGGAAAAATTCTCAATAAAGCAATTTCAGATTGGTATCTTTATCGCACCAGAACCCATAATATAGAATCCCAAAAAAATGTGTATGTAGCGCAGATGGCTGATGGGGGACACCTGAAAATGAGAATCCTTAATTACTATTGCTACCGCAATGAGTCTGAATGTAAATCAGCAATGTGCAGCCGCCAAGAAGCAGCATGTTATTCAATTGAATATATACATACTGACGACAATGAAAATTTTCCAATTACAGCTAACGTCCTAACATCCTCAACTACGCCCTCCAAGGAAAAGAATAATTGAATAAATTTCATCAGATTGTTTTATCTTTAATATTTTTCATCTCATGCTCGGGTAATCCACCAGGGATGATAATGATACCCAAGGGCGAGTTCACTTTAGGAGTTAACCCTAATAATAAAATAATTCAGTTCATGTCGGATGCTACTTTATCGCTAAATGCCCAACCTGCTCAAAAAGTTTACCTCAAACCATTTTTCATTGATCAATCTGAAGTTACTTTTGAATCTTTTCATAGATTCAAACCGAAGTTTAAATATGAGACGGTGAATATCAGTGAGCCCATTCGTGGAGTGAACTGGTATGAAGCAGATGCTTATTGCCTTTCTCAAGGAAAGCGACTTCCAACAGAAGTTGAATGGGAAAAAGCTGCTCGAGGACCTGATGAAAGGTTGTTTGTGTGGGGAGATCAATTTAGCCAAGAAAATGCAAATTTTGGAAATCAAGTTCGTTCAATTGGTAGTATGTCTGGCGATACTAGTATTTACGGGGTGAGTGATTTGAATGGAAATGTTTCAGAGTGGACAGCCAACTGGTACAGTCCCTACAATAATTCTAATTATAAAGACATACTACATGGAGAAAAAGTCAAGGTCATCAGAGGCGGTTCCTTTCATAAAATGAAGCACGGCCTAATGAAAGAATTTGCAATTCTGCCTTATCGTAACTTCGCACCACCTCAAGAGCGCTTCTGGGACACAGGATTTCGTTGTGCTAAATCAATTTAAGTTTTCCTTAAGAGTCAGCCCCCGATGAAGGTGAATCTACATCTTTTGAAGTTTTTCCAAAAAAACCTGTTATACGCTCAATCAAATTTTCACTTCCTTTGTCAGGGCTTGGGGCTATAGTCAATGGCGCGGGTGGAGAAACTGGTACAGTTTCTTTGGGAGTCATATCAGATGCATCATGTTGGACCACTAAATCACTTCCACCCTCGTTCGAATTACCAGTTTTTCTCGGCATTCTTTTCCTATCTAACCTTTGACTATTAGAGTCGCGACGAGTATATCTTTTTCTTGCAGTGGGTCGACTCCCCCGACTTTTATTTATGTTACTAACACTATTTTGAGCCCTTGGTAATTCTTTATCAGATTTTGGTTTAGTTGTATCTATGATAGATTTAATCAAATCTGGCTCTTTTAGTTCC
>JAPYPK010000094.1 GCA_029937655.1 Nitrospinaceae bacterium | reverse complement strand
CAGGCTTTAGACGTTAGCTCAGGAAACGGTATCAACCAGAGTGTAAATTTAACTACCAGTAGCACAGCAACGTTGGATGCAGATTCAAATGATGATGGTTCTGGAGATTTTAGCAATACAGCAGGAACTATCTCCACGGGGGGTAGCGCGCTTTCTATCACGGGAAACGACTTCGGCCTTTCAGGATCAATTAACACTGGAGCGGGAACGACAACGATTATTATATCTGATGGTGGCAGTATAGGGCTTGGATCTACATCGGGAAATATGACAATTACAGGGACAGAACTAGGAAACATCACGGCAGGAACATTGACCATCGGTGATAGTACAGCAGGAGCTATGACAATAAACGGTATTAGCTCGGCAAACAGCACCAATATAACAACTGTTGATTTAAATTCGTCTAGTATTGCATTTTCCACTGGAGACTCTACGTTCAATGGTTTGACAGCAACCGCGAATACGGGGGCGATTACAGGAGCAGTAGCTTTAACAGTAGCGGGTACTTCAAGTTTTACTACCAGTGCAAGCAATCAATCAATCACATTAAGTAGCACCTCGAACGACTTCACGAGCGCAGTTAGTTTCAATACGACCGGTTCCTCAGCGAACGCAACGCTTGCGACGAATAGTTCTATCATCCTAGGTGCTTCGACAATAGGAGGAGATCAGTCTGTGACAGTTGGTGGAACTAGCCAGACTATGAATATCTCAGGAGCCCAAGACGTTGGTGGAACAATTACTTTACAATCCAGTGGGGATTTGACATTGACCAGTTCACTGGCCTCATCGAGTAGTTCTGATTCTGCTATTTCACTTACCTCCACAGCTGGCGGAATTTTCGATGGAGATTCGGATGGATCAACAGATATTGAAGTTGCAAATGGCAGGTTGGTTGCGGTTTCAAATGGTGGATTTGGCACGTCAGCTAATCCGATTGAAACTACATTGAGTTCTATAGACCTTACCAACAGTTCCACGGGGGATGTAAATATTTACGAATTAGATGGTATTGAGATTAGCAGTTTAACTCAGAATATAGATGGTGGAGATATTACAATTTCTTATTATGGTAGTTTGAGTGGCCAGGACTTGGCAACTCTTCCCGATGGTTCCTTGGGAATAACGACTTTCACACAACGTCAAGCCGTGTCGGTCGCTACTAGGGATCAAACTTTAGGGGGATCGGAAAAATCTGTGGGGGATTTGTCGATAGAAAGTACGGTTCAACTGGCAAAAACAGTTGAAAGTGATGCCATTCAAATGATTCTTCAAAAAAGCGGCTCAGGTAATAAAGCCGTAGCAAGTTTAGATTCTGGTGGGTCAACGAGTTCTTACGTGACAGATATTTTTAGTGACCCTCATGTTTTGGTTGATTTTTCAAGCGATGTAAAAGAAATTAATCCCGGGTTGTCCGGATTAGAAAATTTTGGAGGCAAGAAGACGGTTGAAGAAGCTCAAGTGGCTAAATTGGAACCAGCCTTAAAGACAGAATCAAAATCAAGTAAGAATTTTTTACAGAAAAATAAGAGTGAGGCGAAACAGGTTCTTTGGCAAAAAATGGTTCGCAAGGTAGCAGCAAAAAAATCAGGAAAAAAGAAGGCGGGTGAAAAAACTTCGAAGAAATCTCTCGTTGGAGAAAATTCAGACACAAACAATAATCGAAGAAATAGATCTAATAACTTAACGCCGGTTTCGGGAACACGGCCTTTTGAGAGGGGTTTCATCCCCCTGCAACAAAGATCGTTCCGTTGATCAAACTTTTAAACCTGCAGTGTGTTGTGCGATTGAGAGTATTAATTATGTAGGGTTTCCCCGGCCATGAGATTTTTTTAATTATCTCAAGTTGTGCTCAACGGGGATATTCTCTCCAGGTTTAAGTGCCAAGCCATTTGATTGGCTAGTCCAGACAATATTTTTTGTTGTTTTACGGGAAAGCCATGGCTTTTTTTTGAGTCAATAAAAAGTACTCCCTCAAGGTTTTTGTGAATTACAGGAGCGATAAAATAACTTTTTAAATCCTTTTTTTCTTTGTAAAAATCGATTGTTGTCGGGTTGTCTTCGTAATTCTCTTCAACGAGAAGTAGTTTTTTTTCAGCGACCATTCCTATAGGACCTTTTCCAAAACTAAATTTTAATTCTGAATTAAAATCAGCACCTAAGGAAATATGATGGCGCAAGCCCAAAGTTTTACCACTAAGATTAATTTTATAAAGGGCAATGGTAAACGCATCACTGACATTGC
Organism: Nitrospinaceae bacterium; assembly: GCA_029937655.1. Taxonomy (GTDB): domain Bacteria; phylum Nitrospinota; class Nitrospinia; order Nitrospinales; family VA-1; genus Nitromaritima. The sequence continues at coordinate 3,251 of JAPYPK010000094.1, read as the reverse complement.
CAGTTAGTTCTACAAGTTGGTTAAGAACTTCTGGTGGAAACTTTATTGGGGATATCGAAGGAGAAATAAAGTCTGAATTGATTTTGTTAATTGGTTGAAAGGGATGTTTGGTTGGGATCAGTTTTAAATCAAACCCTAACCAGCGACAATAACTACGAGCAAGTTTTGCTTGCGCATCTGAAATTGGCCACTGAAATTGCCAGTCCCCGCGTCTAATTATTCTTCGCATTGCTCGGTTGGCTGTTCCAGAACCCATTCGGAATATCTTGGCAAAACGGGCAGTCGTGCCGCGGATATCTTCTCCTGCCCAACCATTAAACTTAATATAGCAACTCACAAAATTCTCCAGAGAATCTGGCTCTCGCCAGAAAACCAATTAAAAGAAGTCACTCGTTTTTATCGGAATAAGATTAATCGTAATTTAGCATTATTCAGGAATTTTGACAAAAAAACTATCTAGTGCTCGGGGGCAGGTGTTCTGGGGTTTTGTAGGTGGTGCATATTAATTAAGAATTCTGAGTCAACTCGAGGCATGAAGCCAAATTTAGTGCCACTATCAACTTCTTCATTCAATGCATTGTATGGAGTGTCGTCTAGTGAAGCCGTTTCCAGGTTTAAAAATTTTTGTAATATTGTCCCCCTCTCTAAAAGGTGAAGCGAACTTGTATCTACATTAAACGCTTTACTTGCACTTTTTAAAGCCTTGATGGGCTCTTCTCCATCAGCCATTCTTTGTTGAATTGCCAATTCAATTTTTTGTTTTCGACCCAAGTGTTTTGCGTGTTCAAAATCAGGTTGAGATAAGATCATCCAGTCAAGATGTGGCCAATAATTATTAATAAAGTCGTCAAAAAAAACTGGTTTGCCTTGGCTAAGGTGAATGTCACGAGATTTTTCAGGGGATTCGTTAAGCAAATTATTATATAGCTCAATAATATTAGAAACCGAATCATAGATAACCATTAGATGATATGTGTTCATTTTTTCGTGCGTGCGAAAAGAATCCATAGCTTGAATTAGAATGACAAGAAGGCAATGCATGTCTTCAATTTTTACGAAGCTAGCAGTCCATGGGAATCTTGTTTGATACCAGCCAGGAATGTCTGATGGATATTCTTGTCGATTAGCATCGCTTGGTGGTTGGTTGCCATTATCTATGTAGTTTAGAATGTCATCTACTTCTTTGTATGCTAGATCTAAAGCGCCTCGGATAATAGTGTATGGGAATAAACATCTTTGATAGTCCATATATTTCTTAATATCAGAATCCTGACCCTCGGCACTATGTATAAAATCTCTTTGAGAAATATCTTTAGCAAATATAAGCATTTAAATTTAATAGAAATTAACTGATTTTTTTAAGGTTTATTTTTGAAGAATTGGGTGGAAAAATTTTTGAGTATGTTTCCCCTTTCTTCTTCGCTCATATTCGAGACCGTTTTTCCCATCTCTTGTATTTGATCAGGAGTCATTTTTGACATATATGATTGAGCCATTTCTTTGAGGTCTTCCATGTTCGGTGCGCTTACTTTGGATGGATTATTTTCATGGTTAGAGGTATTTGGTTTTTCTTTTAAAGTTTCACGGGCTCGAAATTCAATGAAATCGCCTTGAATAGTTCCAAAAATTTTATGTTGAATTAAATTAGCAAGAACTTCCTTCAATGCGATACGGTGGTTTTTACAACTTTCATGGATGGATTTAAAAGGCAACCGCACACTTTTTTCAGGGAAGCCATTCTTCTCGATACAGTGTTTAATGCTGTTTTCAACAGCAGATAGTTCAGCCATAGGACTATAAGTCTAAGGATGGATATTTGTAAAAAAGGGACCCGATGTAATTGTAGTATAATCTTTCTTAAATGCTTAAAGAATTAAAATAATACAATATATTTTGTGGCAAAAATGTCTGTGCTTTTGTTGGGGATTGGAGCGCATGGAGAGAGAAAGAAAGATGAAAAAGAAATCGTCCTCTATAAAAAGGGCTACCAAAAAAATCCAACGAAGAGGGGTTTTAAATAGCCAAACTTCGTCTCAGGTGAACCTGCGCGTAGCCGTATCTCAGATGAATTTCGTTGTGGGGGACTTTGAGTACAACGCGAATCGTATTGAAAATTGTCTAAAAGAGGCTATCAAATTTGGAGCCGACCTAGTTTTATTTCCAGAACTGACGTTGACAGGGTATCCACCGGAAGATCTGCTTCTCAAAGATGACTTTATTGAAAAAAATAAAAAGTTTTTAAGGCACCTTGCTTTAGATGTGAGGGGAGTTGTTGCTGTTGTTGGTTATGTGGAAAAAGTAAAAAGGAATTTATATAATTCTGCCGCGTTGCTATATAAAGGCAAGGTGATCGGAAACTATAGAAAAATGATTCTTCCGAATTATGGGGTTTTTGATGAAAAAAGATATTTTGTAGAAGGTAATGAACCAACCTGTTTTGTGATGAATGGCATAAAGATAGGCTTAACCATTTGCGAAGATATCTGGGACGTAAATGGACCTGGTAAACAGGTTTGTGAAGAGGGGCAGGCGGACGTTCTTCTTAATATTTCCTCCTCTCCTTACTTTAAAGGCAAGGGTAGGTCACGCGAGGAAATGATCCGCGAGCGAGCACGCCAATACAAGGCTCATATCGTATATGCTAATTTGATAGGCGGTCAGGATGAGTTAGTTTTTGATGGCCACAGTCTTGTGGTTGCTCCAGATGGAACTTTTATAGCGAAAGGCAATGCATTTGAAGAGGAGATGATTTATGCAGACTTAAAAATTCATCCAAAGTCTACAAAACAAAATGCAAAAAAATCGATAAATTCGTCGATTAAAACATATGATGTTCGAACTACTTTAAGTGGTGTGAGTAAGCCGATTATCTTAAAACGTAGAGTATCTAAATTGGGGGCAACAGAAGAAGTTTTCAAGGCCTTGGTTCTTGGTACTCGCGATTATATGAAGAAAAATGGTTTTAGCGAAGCGGCTATCGGTTTGAGTGGTGGAATTGATTCGGCTCTTACAGCAGTGATAGCTGTAAAGGCAATCGGCCCAGAAAATGTAGTGGGTATCACCATGCCCTCTAATTATTCCTCACGAGGAAGTATAGACGATTCAGAAGCTTTGGCAAAGAACTTGGGGATGCGAACTATTTCACTCCCCATAAAAGAAGTTATGCTGGCCTACGATAAAATTCTTTTCAAAGTATTTGAAAACTTACCTTCTGATACTACAGAGGAAAACCTGCAAGCCAGAATTCGAGG
>JAPYPK010000093.1 GCA_029937655.1 Nitrospinaceae bacterium | reverse complement strand
AACCAGCTTTTAAAACCAAAAGGTGCTTCGATACAAAAGAATGAAGAAAAGGGAACTACACTTCAGAAAATTACCAAGACACTCAAAAAAATTCCATTAAACCTGAGCAAGAAGCTTTCATCCGCAACTGAAACCCTTCCTGACACATTCATTCAAGCCTGGGCTAGCGCTTGGGAAAAGAAAAATATCTCCTCCTACACATCGTTCTACTCAAAGGAATATAAGGGAACCCAAAACCACCGTGGTGCCTGGGAAGCATCAAGACAACAGGCATTTAAAAAGAATAAGAACATATCAATCAAGTTGAGCAATATTAAGAAACATCAAAGGGGAAAAAGTAAAGTGGAGGTAAACTTTACTCAGGAATACAAATCTGATGGGTATACCGATACTGGCATAAAAGAACTCCTCTTAGAGAAAAAAGGTAAGTCTTGGAAAATCATTAAAGAAACGTGGATGCCAGTAGACGCAAGAGTTAAAAATACTAATGCAACTGACCACACGCGACAAATTAAAGATAAGCTTGCAACATGGTTGAGGGCTTGGGAAAATAAGGATGTAAATACCTACATTTCTTTTTATTCTGACAAATTCAAAGCACTTGAAAACAATCGCGCCAAATGGAGAAATAGCAGACTCCATGCATTGAAAGCCAACAAAAACCTTTCTATAAAAGCAAGCAACCTACAAATAGCTCAAAATAAAAATATAATTGAGCTAAACTTCATCCAAAAATTTAATTCAGATAAATACTCCGATACCGGTATAAAGGAACTTCTCTGGATCAAGGACGGAAGTGATTGGAAAATCCTTAAAGAGACATGGATGTCCAGTTAAGCTCGATTATTAAGCACAATTAAGCCCCAGCCCTTTAAAGGGTTGGGGCTTTTTTTGTACTTACAAATTGGCTATAAAACACAAGTCAATTGATTTTACCTGCTGTCCAGCCACCAACCAATCGAAGTATCCTCTAAACTTACCGCTTAAACTTTTGACTGCCGGTTGGATTCCCTGCGGTGCGCACCCCACCCTTGGGCTTCTATAAAGACTCGGCGTATTTCAGGGAACATTTGTTTTATTCGAAACTCCAAAGTGGATATAGCTTCCTCCACTTCTCCAGAAGACAAGTCATCTTCAAAGTCCAGACTCACATTAAGAAGAACATCCTCTGGACCTAAGTGAAGGGTCAGAACTTCATTAACATGCTTAATCCCCTGACTTTCGTCGATGATTTGTTTAATTCCTGTAACCACCTCCTCGCTAGCCCCCTCACCTGTCAGTAATCCTTTGCATTCGAAAGCAAGTAGACCAGCGGTAACAGCAAGAATAAAAGAAATAATTAGTGAAGCAACAGAATCCAAAACAGGGAGATTCAGATACTCACTTAATGTAAGGGCGATTAAAGCGACCAAAAGACCGAGAAGTGCCGCTGTATCTTCAAACAAAACAGTAAAAAGAGCCGGGTCTTTACTCCTGCGAATAGCTTCAATCCAGCCACGGTCACCTTTAGATTTTTTGAATTCAGTTGCAGCTATCCAGCAAGTCCAGGACTCAAAAATCACAGCAAAACCGAGCACGATAAAGTTAATCATCGGGTTTGACACAGGCTCAGGGGAATGAAGTTTATGAAAACCCTCATAAAACGAAATTCCCGACCCAATGCTAAAAATTAAAATTGCAACCACAAAGCTCCAAAAATACAATTCCTTTCCGTATCCAAATGGGTGTTTGCTATCGGCAGGCCTCTTCGATCTTTTGACCCCATATAAGAGCAGCAATTGGTTCCCACTGTCGACCACCGAGTGAACCGCTTCACTAAACATGGCCGAACTTCCTGTATATGACGCTGCAATGAATTTAGTGACAGCAATCAGGCTATTACCTACAAGTGCCGCAAGAATTGCTTTAACCGACGAAGGAGATGACATAAAATAATTTTACCAAATTAATTGTTAATTAAATTGATCCACGCTGTAAGACCAGAGACCATTTTTTAATGATTTGCATTGTAAACATATTTTTGAAACCCTACATTGGAATTTCAAAGTCAAGGAATACTATTTCCCAGGCTATGTTTTTCGAGCATCAACATTTTGACATAATCCAAATAGAGCATTATGATGTATAAAAAAAATCGTAATTAAGGAGATTCTTATAAATGGTACAGATTCGGGCAAGTCAAGTATTTACGCACTCGATAGAAGATGCTGTCGCCGCTAAAAAGGCGCTGGATGCAGATGAACCGTTCAACGAGGTTGTCCAGAAATATAGCACGTGCCCATCCAAACAACAAGAGGGTGATCTTGGCTGGATGCCTGAGGAAGCTGCCCTATCACTGATGGGTGAAAAAATCACAAAAAATGAAATAAACAACATTATTGGGCCTGTACATTCAGAGTACGGATACCACATTTTGTTGATTACTGAAGTAAAAGTAGAAGACCCAGGTAATCAATCTATTGATTTAACTATCATCACACCTGAAGAGCTGCATACTCGAATAAGTTCAGGCGGATCTAATCTTATTCTTCTAGATTTGCGTGAAAGCTGGGAATGGGACATTGCTCATATCGAAGGCTCACAACTTATCACCAGGGAAAATAGTGAGTCTATATTGTCAAACCTCAAAAAAGATGCGGAGCTCATTCTTATTGATTGGAAACAAGACCGGAGCCCAAGCTTCGTTAAGTGGCTTGTTCAGCAGGGGTTTTCTTACGCCAAGTGCCTTGAAGGTGGAATCGATGCATGGTCGGACAAAATCGATCCATCTTTGGCCCGCTACGAAATTGATGAAGACGATGGATACCGTTACGAAGATATCATTGATGAGGGATCAGAACAAAACGATACCCATCAGCACGATCACTAAGCTGACATAATCATAGCCCAACATTCGTCTGTCTCGATTTTGGGATTCCAAATCCCGGATTTAAGATGCCCACAAGACCACCTCTTCTGCATATTGAAAACTTAACCACGAGTTTTCACACCAACGATACTGTCGTCCAGGCTGTCCGTGGTGTCAACCTTCACGTCAACCAAGCCGAAACTTTAGCCATTGTTGGCGAATCGGGTTGTGGCAAGTCAGTCACAGCTCTTAGTATCCTCAGGTTAATTTCAATGCCTCCGGGTCGTTTTGATTCGGGTCAAATTAAATTCAACAACCAGGACTTGTTAAGTCTTTCCGAGGCTGAGATGCAAAAAGTTCGTGGAAACGATATCAGCATGATTTTTCAAGAGCCCATGACATCACTTAATCCGATTTTCACAATAGGTGATCAGATAGGTGAGGCTATCATCCAACACCAAAGTGCAACCGGCGCAGAAGCTAGAAAACAAACTCTTGAGCTGCTTCAAAAAGTTTTGATACCCTCCCCAGAAACACGAATCGATCAGTACCCGCACGAGTTATCCGGAGGTATGAAGCAAAGGGTAATGATCGCAATAGCGATTGCATGCCGCCCTGCTTTGCTTATAGCTGACGAACCAACAACAGCCCTCGACGTTACGATTCAGGACCAGATTCTCAGTCTGCTTTCTTCTTTGAAGAAAGATTCAGAAATGTCGATCCTGCTAATAACCCACAACCTTGGTATCGTTGCCCAGTTTGCTGATCGAGTCAATGTCATGTATTCAGGGAAAATCGTGGAGGAGGCAAGCGTGGACTCCCTATTTGAAAACCCAATGCACCCATATACCCGTGGCCTTCTCAATTCTCTGCCCAAGGACGACAGTGAATCAAAGTTGGAGTCCATCTCCGGTGCCGTGCCTCACCCAGCCTTCCTTCCCGAAGGTTGCGCATTTCATCCAAGGTGCAAAGATGCTATGCCCCGTTGCCAACAGCAGCCTCCGCTCACAAATGCAACCAAAGAAAACACCCATAAGGTCGCGTGCTGGCTGTATGAGGAAGGGGGCGAGGGTCTCTAATGACAACACTGATTAGCATTCGCTCCCTCAAAAAATATTTCCCCATTCATGAAGGTTTTCTATCTAAAAACACGAAGACTGTGAAAGCAGTAGATGGTGTTTCACTTGATATAGATCGCGGAGAAATTCTTGGGCTGGTTGGTGAGTCGGGTTGTGGCAAAACAACGCTTGGACGCATGTCAATAAACCTCATCAAACCTACCTCAGGTGAGATTTTTTTTGATGGAGTGGATATCCTTAAACTAGACAACCCGGGCCTTAAAGCGTTACGGCCGAAAATGCAGATAATATTTCAGGATCCCTTCGGCTCGCTCAATCCACGATTCACGGTTGAAAGAATTATCGGTGAGGCGATGATGGTTCACGGCTTGGCAGAGCGATCAAACTTGAGGTCAAAAGTCACAGAAATAATGCAAAAAGTGGGACTACCGAATTCGTTTATGAACCGGTATCCACATGAATTTTCCGGCGGACAAAGGCAGCGAATAGGTATTGCCAGAGCACTGTCACTACATCCGCGTTACCTGGTCTGCGACGAACCGGTTTCAGCATTGGATGTGTCTATTCAGGCGCAGATAATCAACTTATTGCAAGAGCTGCAGGAAAAGGAAAATATTTCAATATTGTTCATTTCGCATGATTTAAACGTCGTAAAACACCTATCTCACAGGACAGCCGTTATGTACTTGGGCCAAATCGTCGAAACCGCTCCAACAAAAATTTTAAATAAAAATGCTGCCCACCCTTACACACGAGCACTACTGGCAGCCAAACCATCGACGAACCCCAAAGAATCCAGTGATCATGTGCCATTGAGCGGCGATGTCCCCTCACCGCTTAACCCACCTGCAGGGTGCCATTTTCATACTCGTTGCCCCGAAGCGTCTGACCGCTGCAAAACCGAGCAACCCACCCCCTTTCAGCTAGAAGAACGACACACCGTACAGTGCCACCTATACAATTAAAAAATATTTAATATTTAAATACAATAGGTTAGGAATGTCTTGCTATACTTAACTTTAATTATTTAGAGGGTCGCATTCAAGGCATCCGACCCTAAGGCATTACGGGGGTCTTATAGGTTCTGTTTCATTGGCTAAATTTTTGATTTTAAACTAATTAATAGGCATAAATGAACCGTTACAAAGGCAAAACAATTTTTACAGTTTAGAGTGCACTAAATAATATAATTATAGACAGAAACCAAACTTCTTGAATTAATCGTGTTAATAGCGGAAAATCTAAAAATAGTTAATCGTCATTTAATTAATCAAAATAAACCTTAGCATCAATATTTAGACACATAGGAGTTTCTCATGGATTTAGGAACAATAATTGGAATTCTTGCAGGCAATGCCCTCATCCTCTCAGCCATGCTTATGGGTGGGACCATGGATATGTTCATTAACATTCCTGGTTTGATGATCGTATTTGGTGGAGCCCTTGCGGCCTGCCTGATGGCATTTCAGTTGAAAGACGTAATTGCGGCCTTCAAAGCGGCGGTGTTCGTTATAACTGGCGATAAAATGGAGCCCAATGCCATGGTTCAAACCATGTGTGACCTATGTACCGTGACTCGTAAAAGTGGGCTTGTAGCCTTGAGTAA
>JAPYPK010000092.1 GCA_029937655.1 Nitrospinaceae bacterium | reverse complement strand
ATCAGTTGTTTGTCGTAAAGATATTTAAGGTGCTCCAGTTTCTCCTCTAACTTGGGATTGATGTTGTTTCCTGAGGGTTCTTTTTGCAGGGTATCAATCGATCTCTGGTTATCCATATTTTCCCGATCAGAGATGGGTAGCTTTAGTTTTGAAATAATCCAGTTTTTCTGTATACGCTTGTCCGCTCCGGACTTAAAGTAACGCTGCCCTTTCTTGGGCATCATTTCCCAAGAAAAAATATTCCAGCCGCGAACATTATTTTTCTGTAGAAACGTTTCGCCGCGAATTGAATCGAAACGCCAGTTTAAATATTTTTTAAAAGAAAAAATGTCGCCCGATGTGATGCCACCTACGCTCTTTAGTTGAATCCGAATAATTTTTTCAGGACTCACCCTTCCAAATGCTTTGAAAAGAATCGGGGCCAATGTTTGAATCTCGGAAACGGCAAAAACAGGCTCTTCTTTGTTCCCTAGAAAGGTACCCTTGAACCTTAACGAAACCATATGATTGATAATTTCTGCCTGTGAAATTTTAATAGGGTGGTTTAATTTCAGGTGGGTAAGGTTAGAGTTCTCATAAAATTGAGACCGAAATGTGATTTTAACTTTACCTTTGTTCGATCCAGCCCCCTCCGCAACCCCAAAAACAGATGGGCTAAAAAAAATAAAAACCACTACCACTTTTAAAAAATTTAGATTAAAAACCATTCGCCACAAAACCTTCAATAAAATAAAATCAAGAACCGAGCAAACCCTGCTTAATGATAAATTGTTCTACCGCTACTGCCCCATCACCGTTTTTTAAGTTGGTGAAGACAAAAGGCCCTTCACCTCTCATTTTTTTTGCGTCGCGTTCCATAACTTCGAGAGAAGCACCCACATGTGGGGCTAGATCAATTTTGTTGATGACCAGCAAATCAGACTTCGTGATGCCCGGACCTCCCTTGCGTGGAATTTTGTCGCCTGCGGCAACATCGATGACATAAATAGTAAGATCTGATAATTCTGGGCTAAAGGTAGCCGCAAGGTTATCGCCACCACTCTCAACTATTACCAAGTCTAGATTGGGGAAGCGAACACTCAACTCTTCCACAGCAGAAAGGTTCATCGAAGCATCTTCGCGAATCGCCGTATGTGGACAGCCTCCCGTCTCCACCCCAAGAATACGGTCCTCTTCCAAGGCCTTATGCTTGATTAAAAACTCAGCATCCTCTTTCGTGTAGATATCATTGGTCACTACCGCGATTTCAAATTTTTCGCGTAATTGTTTGCAAAGCTCATTGATCAAAGCGGTTTTCCCAGAACCCACCGGCCCCCCGACCCCAACCCTCAAAACTTGTTTTTTATTCATACCTTTAAATACTTTATTTATTGTCTAGGAACGAAATAATCTTGTGTACTGAGTTTCATGCAGGGCACTTGCGATTCCCTGTCCGGGAGCAGTATACCCAATATCCTCATCGGGTAAATCCAATCCCTGATTAACCACACGAGAAATGGTTTCAATAACGGCTGATAAAATTTTTTGCCCATCGGTTTGTCCTAACGGTATTAGTTTCATGGCACATAAAACTTTATTTTCCGCCCACATCCACAAAAAACCATGTGCCGCATCGTTTAAAGAAATATCCCACCTCACGGCTGCTAAAGTATATAAAGTAAGGAATCCGCAGTAGGGAGGACTTGAGAAATGTTTCGCTTCTTCCAGTTCCAAGTCAACCAGAAGTCGCGCCAAGGCTTTTCCTAATTGTCGGTCTTCTTCTTGAAGTTCAAAAGCATCTCGGTTTGCCGACAAAAAATTACTCCAATAACGAAGTCTATCCGTATCAGGTTCCTGCCAGGCCTCATATAGCTTTTTCAGCACAGGTAGATCTAAATTGATTAATGAGTTTGTTAACAGGCCTTGGATCCAATCTGATGCCGTGGATGTGTCGTGTACCCATCCAGATGACACAGCAAACTCCAATCCCTGCGAATACGAGTACCCACCAATAGGAAGTGACGGACTAGTAAGACGCATTAACTTTAACAAACTGGGGTTCTGCAAGTGCGAGGTGGAGTTCTTAGTGTTCATGGGTATGCTGATGCTTGCTATCATTTTTATAAGCCCCCGACTCTGGTTCAAAAGAGGCCTCCTGATGCACAACCACCAATCCTAGGGAGCGCACCATATCGTCCAAGACATGGTCATGAAGATAACAAAGTGAACCGTCTCCGATTTGCAGAGGTACGTGGCGGTTTCCTAAATGGTAACAGGCGCGGGACAACAAATGAGAATTCGGTTCATGAACGATGGAAACTGATTCTAAAGACGCACGTACTTCGACAACTTCACCGCATGAACTACGCAACAAATCTCCGTGACGTAATACAACACCTCTATTCAAAATAAGAGAAGCCTCATCACCATTGTCAAGGGTAACTCGTAGACGACTTTTTTGTCTCTGATCAAATGGCAGGGTTAGAGAAGTAAAATAAGTTCCTGTGTAACTCTCAATGCGCTCTATGATTTCCAACATGGGTCATTTCCGAAACAGCAATAATATGAGAAGCAACCTTTATCAAAAAAGAAAATAGCGCTGCGCTAAAGGCAAGACTTCCGCAGGTTCACACGTTAACAACTCCCCATCCGCACGGACTTCATAGGTTTGGGAATCCACTTCTATCTTTGGTTGATAGTCATTGTGTATCAAATCTTTTTTTCTGATTTGACGAGTATTCTTAACTCCAATGATCTTCTTATTTAATTTTAGTTTTTGTCCGATGCCATCATCGCAAGCTGCTTGCGAAACAAAACTCACACAGGTTTCACTGCGGGCACCACCCAAGGCACCAAACATTGGTCGGTAATGAACGGGCTGTGGAGTAGGAATAGAGGCATTAGGGTCACCCATCGGTGCCGCTACAATCATCCCACCCTTGATCATCATCGCAGGCTTTGCCCCAAAAAAAGCTGGTTTCCAAAGCACGATGTCCGCAAGCTTACCGGACTCAATCGAACCCACTTCATGAGCAATCCCGTGAGATATCGCTGGGTTGATCGTATACTTTGCCACATAACGTTTGGCGCGAAAATTATCATGGTGCTTAGGGTCTGGCTTCAGCGCACCCCGCTGCACTTTCATCTTGTGAGCAGTTTGCCAGGTTCTGGTTATCACCTCTCCGATGCGGCCCATCGCCTGCGAGTCTGATGCGATCATACTAAATGCCCCAAGATCATGCAGTATGTCTTCCGCCGCGATAGTCTCCCTTCGAATCCTTGATTCGGCAAACGCAACATCCTCCGGGATTTTTGAGTCAAGGTGATGACAAACCATCAGCATGTCTAAATGCTCGTCGACCGTGTTGACCGTAAATGGGCGTGTGGGATTAGTAGAGGAAGGTAAAACGTTTGCTTCCCCACAGGCCTTGATGATATCGGGAGCATGCCCACCACCTGCACCTTCTGTATGATAGGTATGAATGGTTCGGTTTTTAAAAGCGGCAATTGTATTTTCGACAAAACCGGACTCATTCAGAGTATCGGTATGAATCGCTACTTGAATATCAAATTTTTCAGCCACGCTCAAACAGTTATCGATAGCTGCCGGTGTCGTCCCCCAGTCTTCATGTAGTTTCAAGCCCATGGCACCTGCCCGGACTTGCTCCTCCAAAGCCATCGGCAAACTAGCATTCCCTTTACCAAGAAAACCAAAGTTGATTGGAAGTTCTTCAACCGCCTGATACATGCGTTGAATGTTCCATGGTCCGGGCGTACATGTAGTTGCATTGGTGCCAGCCGCAGGTCCCGTTCCACCACCAATCATAGTGGTGATACCAGACATTAAGGCATCATCAACTTGCTGTGGGCAAATAAAATGAATATGGGCATCGATGCCTCCAGCTGTAGCAATCAACCCCTCCCCGGCAATGGCTTCTGTTGAAGGGCCAATGATGATATCCACGCCTGACTGAATATCAGGGTTCCCGGCTTTACCTACCCCAACAATACGACCCTCTTTTATTCCAATATCCGCTTTAACAATGCCCCAGTGATCCAAAATCAAGGCGTTGGTGATGACCACGTCGACGGCATCTTTTGAGGTACGTTGACTTTGCCCCATACCATCTCGAATAACTTTACCGCCTCCAAACTTTACTTCTTCACCGTATGTCGTTTTATCTTCTTCTACTTCGATCCACAGTTCCGTGTCACCCAACCTTACTCGGTCGCCCACGGTAGGGCCAAACATATCTGCATAAGCGCGACGGTCAATAGTACTCATGACTTTTTCTCCAGTGGCCCCATGATTTTTGCGTTGAACCCATAGACATGCCTGGAGCCAGCATATGCAACTAACTCCACCTCTCGAGATTGCCCCGGCTCAAAACGAACCGCCGTTCCTGCTGCAATATTCAATCGAAAACCACAGGCCGCCTCGCGGTCAAACTCCAATGCAGAGTTAGTCTCATGGAAATGGTAGTGCGAACCAACTTGAATCGGTCGATCCCCTAGGTTCGCCACTGATAACGTAATCTTTTTGCGTCCTTCATTTAAGACCAACTCGCCCTTTTGAATCGCATATTCTCCAGGAATCATGTCTTTGTCCTTTACACTATTGGATTGTGAACCGTAACTAGTTTTGTCCCATCTGGAAATGTCGCCTCGACTTGCACCTCATGGATCATTTCAGGAATACCATCCATAACGTCTTCCCGCTTGAGCAACTGGGTTCCATGACTCATAAGGTCGGCAACACTTTTGCCTTCACGCGCTCCTTCCAAAATCGCAGCCGATATATATGCCACCGCCTCGGGATAATTCAGCTTGATGCCACGTGACAATCGTCTTTCTGCCAGCAAACCAGCTGTAAAAACAAGTAATTTATCTTTTTCTCGAGGCGAAAGTTCCATTTCCCTTCCTTATTATTATAGAGACAAAAACTAACACCTAACAACAAGCCTGAAATGGATTCACCCAGTTCATGTGTTCCATATACGCGGAATAACAGCTTCCTGACCCCGCAAAGCCAAGCGCAATAATTGCCAAGCTTTTATAAAGTGCCTTTTCACATGTTCTACACTATTTCCCAAGTATCGGCAAAGAATAATGCCATCCACCAAAGTTACTGAAAACAAATCACCATTTTCCGGTGAACCAATATTTTGTCTTAATAAATCAACAAGTTCTTTTCTTTTAGTCAGACAAAAGAAACTTCCCATAACCGGCTTTCCTCCCAACCCCCATTTTGCATCCAGAATCGCGTCATTTTCCCTAACAACAAGCCTATCCAAACGAATCAGTCGCCCATTTTGAAAGATTTCTAATTTCTGGATCAATTGGCCTTGGGAAAAAGTCTCTCCAATCGCAGGCCTACCCAAACACAGAATATCCCAACCGATAAAATGGCTTTCTCTGGATAAATCAACTCTCGTTTCAAGCTTTACCTTGGCACCGGAGAAAAAAATATTTTCAGAGGGGAACCACTCTAATACTCCATGATCAGCTACCGTAATTGTCTGCTGTTGATAGGCTTCGTTTCCGGCACTTCTATAAAATTTACCTGCAGCGGGAGT
>JAPYPK010000091.1 GCA_029937655.1 Nitrospinaceae bacterium | reverse complement strand
ACGAACAATCTGTCCGCGGGGATAGTCTTTGCAACCGCCCGAAGTTCGTTAGATTTTTTAAAAGTAACTGACCCAGAAAATGAGATATAAAAACCCATCTCGAGAGCGCGATCTGCTAGTTCTTGGTCTCCTGAAAAACAATGAAAAATCCCTGAGTGCGCTGAAGAATCTTTGGGGAAATAGTCAGAAAGTATAGCAACGACATCTTCGTTAGCATCACGACAGTGAATAATAATTGGTTTTTTCAGTTCACGTGAAAGCTCAACTTGTTTACGGAAATGCTCTTTCTGTTGGTCGGGAGGGGAATAGTTTTTATAAAAATCGAGGCCAATTTCTCCAAGAGCGATCATTTTTGGGTGAGCAAGTAGTTGCTTAAGTTGATTGTATGTTTGGTAGTCTATTTTATTTACATCGTGTGGGTGTATTCCTGCCGTTGCGTATATGAAGTCATAACGTTCGGCAAGTTCTATTGAGCGTGCACTACTTTCAATATCACAGCCAACATTAAGAATGTAATCAACTCCATTGTCTTTAGCTCGTTGTATAACCTCAGAGCGGTCACCATCAAACGCATCCATGTCAATGTGGGCGTGTGTGTCTATTATCACCTTACTCTAATTCCTTGACTTGGTGTTGGGTCGAACCCTGCTAATACGATTTGGCCATTGTTATTAGCGGCTAGTAGCATACCTTGTGATTCTATACCCATTAACTTTGCTGGTTTTAAGTTGGCAACCAAGATAATAGTACGGTTGATCAATTGATCTGGTTCGTAGGACTCTGCTATCCCAGCCACGACTTGCCGTACTTCACTTCCAATATCAACTTTTAGTTTGAGAAGCTTTTTGGATTTTTTGATCTTTTCTGCCTCAATAATTTTCCCTGTACGGAGGTCAATTTTCATAAAATCATCTATGAGCACTTGATCGCATATGCCCTCTACTTCTGAATGTGAAGATGATTTTTGACTTTTGTCATTAGGTGAATCGACTGAGTTGAGAATTTTTTCAGCATCTTTGTCGTCTATACGAGGAAATAGTTGCAAACCAGGTCGAATTTTTATTCCTGGTTTGATTCCTCCCCAGGCTTTGAGAGATTCCAGCCCTTGTTCACCTATTGAAGTGTCAATACCGAGTTGTTCCATCATGGTTTCTGCGCTTTTTGGCATAAAAGGGTAAATAAGAATGGAAATCGAGCGGATACACTCCGCTGTATTGTACATAACCGTTGCGAGTCTTTGTTTACCGCTTTCTGTTTTTATGAGGTTCCAAGGGCTATTGGTGTCTATGTATTTATTTGTTGCATCTACCAAAAGCCAGATACGCTCAAGAATTTTATTGTAAGCCAGATCGTCATATAGTTTTTGT
Organism: Nitrospinaceae bacterium; assembly: GCA_029937655.1. Lineage (GTDB taxonomy): Bacteria > Nitrospinota > Nitrospinia > Nitrospinales > VA-1 > Nitromaritima. The sequence goes on along the minus strand of JAPYPK010000091.1, from coordinate 4,222 downwards.
ACAGCTTCAGTTCCCACTTGGAACTCATTTTTGAGATCGTCATCTTCATCGCGCGAATTTGGTTCCGGTATAATTTGATCGTGGTAGCGTTTGATCATACTCATTGTTCTGTTGAGAAGGTTCCCAAGGTTATTGGCTAAATCACTATTTATGCGACCGATCAATGCTTTGTGCGAAAAATCTCCATCCAATCCAAAGGGTACTTCACGAAGAAGAAAATAACGGATCGCATCAACGCCAAATTGGTCCACAAGTAGGTTAGGTTCCACCGTATTGCCAACTGATTTAGACATTTTGTGACCATTTATTGTCCACCACCCATGTGCAAAAAGGTTGAGAGCTGGATCGAACCCAATTGCCTTGAGCATGGTTGACCAATAAACAGCATGTGTTGTGAGGATATCTTTTCCTAGTAAGTGATGATTAACCGGCCAGAAACCAGTAGACCCTATTTTCTCCAGTGGACCCTGTGCTGAAATATAATTGATGAGGGCATCAAACCAAACATAAGTTACATAGCCCTCATCGAAGGGGAGGGGGATTCCCCAGGGAAGCCTTTCTTTCGGTCTCGAGATGCATAGATCACCAAGGGGTTTTTCGAGAAAACCAAGAACCTCATTGCGACGTGATATAGGTTGTATAAACTTGTCATTTGCTTTGATATGTTTCTTCAGCCAGTCTTGATATTGTCCCATTTTAAAAAAATAATTATGTTCCTGAATCTTCTCAACTTTACGCTTACATTCAGGACAGTTACCATTAACGAGGTCTTTTTCTGTCCAGAACCTTTCATCCGGAGTGCAATACCAGCCTTCGTAACTATCTTTGTAAATTTCTTTGCGGTCATAGAGTTGTTGCAGAATATCACTTACAATAGTTTGGTGCCGCTTCTCAGTGGTGCGAATAAAATCATCATTAGAAATGTTAAGCCGCATCCAAAGTTCTTTGAATCGGTTATGAAGCTGGTCAACGTGCTCTTGTGGTTCTATGCCAAGATCCCGTGCTGCTTGAAGAACTTTTTGTCCATGTTCATCCGTTCCTGTCAGAAAAAAAACTTTATAGCCACTTAATCTTTTGTAGCGGGCGATTACATCAGCAGCAATTGTTGTGTAGGCGTGCCCAATGTGCGGCACATCGTTTACATAATAAATCGGTGTCGTTATGGAAAACTTTTTTTTAGGTATTTTCACGTGAGAGAAGTTGGTTATTGTGATTGGTTTTTAGGCGGCAATTAAAGATCGCCTTGGTATAAGGGTATTCGTTTTAGTGAAGATGTTTTTTGGATTCTTGGTCCACTGAATAATTTATAAGTTTTTATATTGTTTTATGACTGCGAAAGTTCTTCGATTGAATAGGTAAGCATGCTTTCATCTTCAAGTCTAACAAGAACAGTTTGCTTAATAATATTGTTTTGAATTACTTTGCCTAGACCTCCTGGGGTTTGAACATTTCTCCCTAACTTTGGCATGGATTGAGAGAGTTCCTTGTAGGTTTGGTGCTCATATTGAAGGCAGCACATTAATCGTCCGCATGCTCCTGAAATTTTGCTTGGATTGAGGGCGAGTCCTTGATCTTTAGCCATTCGAATTGTTACCGGGGTAAACTCTTTAAGAAAAGTTGAGCAACATAGCGTCTCACCGCACACGCCATAACCTTTGATTGCACGAGCTTCATCTCTTATCCCCATTTGTTTCATTTCAATTCGTTGTTTCAGGTTAGAAACAAGTTCCTTGATGAGTTGCCGAAAATCAACTCTTCCTTCAGCGGTAAAGAAGAAGACTATTTTCTTCTCTTCTGAGAGGTTGTGCACCCTGCTTAAACGCATCTTTAACTTCAATTTATTAATTATTTGCTGGCATAATTCTTTGGCGCGTTGCTCTGTTTGTTTGCTTCTTGTCTGTGCCTGAAGATCATTTTGGTTGAAGGTTCTCAGAATTCTAGGGATTTTATCCTCAGCTTTATTTATGTTGGGAATTTTGTTGGAGGCAATAATGCCAGTTCGTGCACCATTAGTACTTTCGACTATCACTTGGGTTCCTACTCGAAAATTTTGTTTTCCGGGGTCATGAAGTGTTGACTTAAAAGAACCCTCTGTTCGTACTCCGATAAGGAATGGAGGGGCGGTTGAATGTTTTTTTGGAAGAGTTGGATCCTCCTTTAGAACTTGAATCATTTTTGTTTTTCCTATTAGCTAAGCAACTTCACAAAAGTTGATAAGCATGTTTTCTAGGGCGAGTTGAGTGTTGGCGTTCAATTTTATGACCGCCTTAGTATTTTGGACTGTCTCAAACATTGTAAGAAGGGCCGGTGTTGATTTTTGCAGAGCTAATGCTCTGAGAGGTTTAATTAAGTCTTTGTTGGTGACTACACTAGTTTCGGGCGCCACCTTGATTAGAACCACGTCTCGTAAAATACGCGTTAACTCGTCGAGAATCAATAGTATGCGTTCAGTTTTTTTTGCCTTGGCTTTAGTCCAGAGAAAGACTTGATCCATTCGTTTGAAGGAAATGATACTGAGTAAGCGAATCAATTCTTCTCGTTCTTCCGATGCTTCTAACAGATCTTCTTCTAGGGCATAGGCAACTTGTCCCATGGAGCGCCGCGACCTAAGCTCAATTTCCTCTGGTTGACTTTCTCCCGCTTCATTTTTTAAATGATGAGAGATGATTGTTTTTATGGCTTCAGAGGGTAATGGGTAAAACCGAATTCCCTGACAACGGGACACAACCGTGGGTAGCAATTGATACGGGTTCGATGCGATAAGAATAATAAGAGTTTTGGTCGGTGGTTCTTCGAGAGTTTTTAAAAACGAATTGGCTGCTTGAGGGTTCATGCACTCCGCATTATTGATAATGGCCACTTTAATATTTCCTTCATAAGGAAGGTAAAGCAGTTTTTTTTGTAGTTCGCGGATCTCGTCTATTTTTAGAATAGCCTCCCTTGAAGTGGGTGAACTCTTTTTAGGTTCCAATATGAATAAATCTGGATGGATGCGTTTCTCGATTTTTAGACAGGAGGTACACCGGTCACAACTGTCTACCGGAGCCAAGGTTTTGCAGTTCAAAGCTTTGGAAACCTCAATAGCCGTAAATTTTTTCCCCACGCTTTCCTGGCCGTAAAAAAGATATGCGTTGGGAATTCGACCCCTTCGGAGTGCTTTGTCAAGGGTTTGCTTGGGGCGATCCTGCCCTAGAATGTTATCAAATGACATCTTAAGTTTACTACTTTATGTCCTAATAGCTTTTCTCAAAGCCGAGACAGGTTTTTTGTGTGATACATGATAGTTGCAAATTATGCCGTCAACGAGGTGGCAGGTGTTACTAGGGTTTGTAATTTCCCGTTTTTACCATTTTAATATACACCCGCATCATCTGCAAACGAAAACCTTGATGGTTTCAGTTAACTAATGAGTAGACTTTAATAAGGTGCCATTTTATGTGTTTGACCCTCCTGTTGATTCTTGTCTGTTAGTAACATCACATAGCAGACAGCAGTTAGATTAAGATAAGAGAAGTATTGCAAATAGAGGTGGTTTCTGATAATAATTCATCGCACTGTAGTTGTTTTTTTCTCTTCGAGACTGATGAGTGATGCTTCATACAAAAATTGTTTGCACAAGGACATAGCTTATGGCGGTTGCCGAGAAAGCGAAACGCTCAGAGAAAAGAAAGCGTAAGCCAAAGATACTAGCTGTAATTAATGATGCCTGTACGGGATGTGGTGGGTCTCCTATTTGTGTGACAGAATGCCCAGTAGATAATTGTATGCTTGAAGTGATAAACCCAGATGCTCCCCAGTTTCTTCGCATAGAGGTTGACCCTTTGCTTTGCATTGGTTGTAAAAAATGTATTTCTAAGGGACCAATGGATACTTTTTTAGAAGGTTGCCCATGGGACGCGATTGATATGGTTTCGTTGCAGGAATTTGAAAGTGAGCATGGGGAACTTGCTTACTGAGTTGATCTTCTTTTAAGAAGAGAAACCATGGTGGCCAATTTTGTCCTCTAGTTCATATGTTCAAGGCTGGTTACAAAAAAAGATGTTAAAAGTCTGCTCAACGGTTGTCGTAAAAACTTCCTTGCAATATTGAAATGATTGTGTATTCTGGTAGCCGATTTTCCCTGTTGGGCCTTCAATTCCCAGATATATTGATAAATGAATAAAAGCAGTGAGTTTCGTCAAGGCTTGAGTATTGCGTTCAGGTTGGGGACAGAACTTACAGT
>JAPYPK010000090.1 GCA_029937655.1 Nitrospinaceae bacterium | reverse complement strand
CTCAAAGACTCAGGGTATGAAATTACTGAAAAAAATGCCGAGAGAGTCGGAGTTCAAGTTGGCGTCGGTCTTGGAGGATTACCAGCGATAGAGAAGTACCATAATTTATATAAAGAAAGAGGCGTTCGTAAGATCTCCCCTTTTTTTATACCTATGGTTATTGCTAACCTTGCATCAGGTCAAGTTTCAATTCATTCAGGAGCGAAAGGTCCAAATACCTGTGTTGTCACTGCTTGTGCTACGGGGACTCACTCTATTGGAGATGCAGCCCGTTTGATACAGTATGGCGATGCTGATGTTATGATTGCTGGGGGTACAGAGTCAGTTATCACGCCACTTTGTGTTGGGGGATTTCATGCGGCCAAAGCTTTGTCGACCCGCAATGAAGACCCCGAAGGTGCAAGCCGTCCATTTGACAAGGATCGTGATGGGTTTGTTATTGGGGAGGGATGTGGCGTTGTAGTATTAGAGGAGTATGAGGCTGCAAAAAAGCGTGGTGCTAAAGTATATGGTGAGATTATTGGATATGCATTGAATGGAGATGCGTATCATATAACATCTACTTCTCCCAACGGTGAGGGAGCAGCCCGTTGTATGAAACTGGCTTTAAAAAATGCAGGCATAAACAATAACGAGGTTCAGTATATTAACGCTCACGGAACCTCTACAGGAGCAGATTCTACTGAATCACAATCTATAAAATCTGCGTTCGGACATCATGCCTATGATCTATCCATTAGTTCGACTAAATCGATGACTGGTCACTTGCTCGGAGCTGCCGGTGGTGTAGAAGCTATTTATACATTATTGGCAATAAGTCGCGGTATTTTACCACCCACCATAAATTATAATACTCCTGACCCTGAGTGTGACTTGGATTATATTCCCAATCAAGCTAGAGAACTAAATGTTACTACAGCTATCTCAAATTCATTTGGATTTGGTGGAACAAACGCTGTTTTGGTATTCAAGAGATTGATTAATTAAATCTAAAAAAAATGCAGGAAGACCGAATTAATGCATTGGTCCCTTTGCAGGGAGTATTGTGTTATGAATTCAAAGACCTAGAACTACTCAACAAGTCGCTCACTCATAAATCCTATTCTAATGAGGTTCTCCTCTCATTAAAAAATAATGAGAGGCTTGAATTTTTAGGCGATTCTGTTATTGACCTTATAATGGCTGATTATATGTTTTTAACGTATCCAGACTTACCTGAAGGATCGTTGTCAAAAATTCGAGCAGCGATTGTTAATGAAAATTCCCTTGCTAGATTAGCAATAAAATTAGAATTAGGTAATTACCTTTTGCTGGGTAAAGGAGAATCTTTTTCTGGAGGTAGGCAAAAAGCATCTATTCTTGCTAATGCTTATGAGGCCCTGGTGGGGGCTCTTTTTTGTGATAGTGATTTTCGAACAACTGCTGATGTATTTTTGCCGCAGTTGATTGAGAAAATTGATGAGTACATGGGTGCCTGTATAGCTACAGATTTTAAAAGTGACTTGCAAGAATATACACAAAATAGATTTTCTTGTGTCCCCTTGTATGAGGTTGTGGGAGAAATAGGTCCCGGCCATAACAAGCGATTTGATGTTAAGGTTAAAATTCGCAGTCAAGTACTGGGATCCGGAAAAGGGCGCAGCAAAAAAGAAGCTGAGCAAAATGCGGCAAAGGAGGCACTGAGTACCTTTTTAACTGATAAAGATTCAAAGGTTTAATAGGATGAAGAAAAAGAAAATGCTGATCGTCCCTATTTTTATTCCACACGAAGGGTGCCCTTACCGGTGTGTTTTTTGTAGCCAAGTTGATATTACTGGCACTCGATACACAGCAGACGAAAAACATGTTTTGGACACTTTAAAAACCTACCTTGGCCCCGGTTTTAACTCTAAACGCGCTTCTAAATGTGAGGTTGCTTTTTACGGAGGGAGCTTTACCGGGCTGCCAAAGGATAGACAGAAATTGCTGTTGTCTGTGGTTAGACCATTTCTTGATAATGGTAGAGTTGATAGTATTCGTGTTTCGACTCACCCATTATTTATTAATTCTGAAAGACTTGACTTGATAAAGGCTTATGGTGTGAAGACGGTAGAGCTGGGTGTGCAGTCGACAAGCGAGCAAGTTCTTGAAGAGTCTGGGCGCCCATGTTCTAAAGAAGATTTACTGAAATCAATTTCTTTGATTAAAAAATATAACTTCACTTTTGGTCTCCAGTTGATGTTGGGCCTTCCTGGGGACAACGAGAAACGTTTTCAAAGGTCGGTAATAGATGTTATTAGTATGAAGCCTGATTTTGTGCGGCTTTACCCAACACTAGTATTGCGCCATACTTCACTATATTCAATGTACCAAAAAGGATTATATTCACCTTGGTCTTTGAGTAGGACTCTTGCTGCTTTAAAAAATGCTCTAGCATTATTTGATCAATTCAGTATTCCTGTAATAAGGGTAGGGGTTCAGCCTGATCATTCTTTAGAAGAAAACCTGGTCGCAGGTCCGTTTCATCCTTCTTTGCGTTATCTTGTTGATTGCCAGACAAGTCTGGATTTAATGGTTGAAAAAATTCTTTCTTTAAATCGAATGCCTAGAAAAATACTATTTAGGGTTCCAAAGAATTCCGTTTCTGTTTATACGGGCAACAAACGTGAGAACATAAGCTATATTAAAGATCGATTTGGGTTTGATGAAGTACTTCTTGTCGGTGAAGAGCTATGTAGTGAAATTGAGTTGGTTGCTTAATATTAATACTTAAAAATGAATTGAGGACCTAGATGGTTACTATAGGAATGAACTATAAGGTGTTACCAGGAAAAGAAGAGGTTTTTGAAAAAGCTTGCACAGGGGTAATTGAGGCAATGAATGGCATCGATGGACACGAGAAATCTTTTCTGTATAAAGATGTTAATGATGGTCAGTCTTACCTAATCGCATCTGAGTGGGGATCTGAAAATGCTTTTAATGATTTTTGTCAATCTGATAAATTCAAACAGGTCACAAACTGGGGGAAAGAAAGTATCTTAGCTGGTCGTCCTTCTCATACTGTCTATAAGCAATAATTATACTATCGCGATATTAAATATTATTTATCTAGCTCAACTTGACTATTTGTCGAAAATTTAGGGGTTAGCTCATAGTCACCTTTTTTAACGCAACGTAGTACTTTTTTATATGAATGCTCTGTGTCATGTGGAAGGTGGCCATCCATCCGCCACCGAATTTTGACTATTTTGCCGTCTGGGTGATCAAAAATTTTGGTGATTGCCCCTATGTTTTGTGACATGGATTCAAATAGTACATCTCCTACATTTAATTTCATTCGTGATTTTTTTTAATTTTTTGTAAAATTAATTTGTTCAACTTGAATCTTTATTATTATACCTATTATCGATTAATGGGTGAAGGCAATTTAGTTCTTGTTGTTTTTTAGAAAGGCACGTTGATGGAAGATTATATATTGATGTCAGCCATGTATCCAACAATGACCTCTGGTAAAGTTGATAAGTTTCTGGTTAACCCTGGAGATAAAGTAATTAAAGGTATGGCCGTATGTGAAATAATTTCAGAGGGTTACTTTACTTTGCTTTCTGAGGTAGACGGGAGGGTTAAGGAATACTATGTTTCTGAGGGCGAGTATGTGGAGGTTGATGCTGCTTTGATGTCGATCACCTTAGCGGAATAATAATGAAGGGTGAATAATTATATGGCTGAATAGATATATGATGTTGTTAAAAGGTATATGGCAATGCCAGCAATATCGTTAGTTACCGTTACGAATGGACCTGAACTAATTGCTGGGTCTACGTTTATCTTTATGAAGAGGATTGGTGCAGTCGATCCAATGACCGCTGAAACACATACAGCTAAAACTATTCCCAAGCCTACTGCGGTTCCTAAGGTAGGTGAAGTTTGAAGTAAGGGTGCGGCTATTAACGTGATAATGAATCCGCACAAAAGTCCAAAAATAATCCCATTTGCTATGCCAACGGCAAGTTCACTCCGAACTACAGTTAGGATGTTATCTTTTTGAATATCCCCAGTAGCAAGACCTCGAACAATTACGGTAGAACCCTGGAGTCCCACATTTCCAGAAATCCCCAGTACAAAGGGAATGAAAAATAAAACAGTCGAAAAGTCAGTTATGGTGGTTTGAAATCGGTTCAAAATATAAGCACTTAACAAACCTCCAATAAAAGTTGTTAGTAGCCATGGGGCACGGGCCTTAATTTTGCTAGATATTTTTTTAGCAAATGGGTCTACTTTGGCCGTTCCTACCATCGTGAATATGTCTTCGCTTGCCAAATCCTGCATTACACGAATAACATCATCAAAAGTAATAACCCCACGCATGGTATTGGACTCGTCGACTACTGGAATGGTACTCAAGTGCTCATTATCCATAAGATTTGCAACTTTATCACATGAATCTGAGGTAAAGACTTTAGGTGTGACTTTACGCATTATTTGTGATGCCTTGGTATTAGTGGAAACATTTAGGAGGTCACGTAGTTTGAAATATCCCTTTAGTTTATTTTCAGGTTCAACTACATAAAAATATGGTGGTATATCGGAATTACTTTCATGTTTCAATTGCATTAATATTTCGCTTGCAGTCTGGTTTTCTTTAACAGAATTGAATTTTGGAACCATGAGCCCACCAGCTGTTTCTTCCTCATAAGTTATAAGATCTTTGATGACGACAGCATCCTTGACCTCCATTTGATTAAGAATATTTTTTTGTTCATCGACCTCAAGTTCCTGAATAATATCTGTGGCTTCATCTTCCGGCATTCTACTCAATAAAATTGCGAGACCCTTACTGCCAAGAGAGCTTTCAATTTCTAATCTACTATCTAAATCAGTTTCATAAAGTACCTCTTGACGTTTTAAATCAGAGTTTATGTTGTTAAAAACGTGAACTTTTTCTTCAGGCGATAACTGATGAAGAAGTCGAGCTAATTCAAAGTGGTCGTTAGCATTAATTTCATTAATTAATTCGTGTTTGCTTTCAGGTAGATTGTCGATTAAATCTTCTATTTTTTGGATAGGCATAATTTTTATTCATGCTAATTCATTTAAATGATATTATTTATTACTTCTTGTTGAATGATTTAATGTTTTATTAACCACGTTTGTCCTAAAAAAATATTATGGTTTTAAATATATCCCATGAGGATAAAAAAAAATATCAAGAAAGTCTTAAGCCTAAAACAGTTAGAGTTCGCAAAAAACGAACAACTACAATGTCTGATAAGTTAAAAAGCCGAGCGTTTAAAAAATTTGGTGACGACCCTAAAAGTAAAGGGGTGGATGAAGATATTACAATAGATGAGCATCTTAAAATGAATGATAATTTTTTGCGAACAGGCCCCTACAAAACAAAAAAGAAGTAATATAAGCTGATGCTAATTATTTAAATTGGTTTTTTCTTAAGGTGAGTTTTGTAACTAATTATGCCTTGTTTTGGAGAGGTTTAATATTTAATAGTTTGCTTGTGTCTTTAGTTACCATTGGATTCATGTAGTTCTTTATACTTATTAAAAACTTCTTCTGAGATGAAGAACTCAACTAGTTCTTTATCTAATTCGCCCTT
>JAPYPK010000089.1 GCA_029937655.1 Nitrospinaceae bacterium | reverse complement strand
AGAAGAAACCCTTGATATTTCAAGCACATTTTTTCTTCGCCTGCGATCCATCTCTTCCATTTTAAGATATTTGGCACATTTTTCTCGTAGAGCCATTACTTTCTGCTGAGGCTTGGAATTTTTCCAATTATTAGCACGAAGTCTAGTCTCCCCCGGGTTAAAAATCAGAGTATTTATTTTTATATTGTGTGCAGACTTTCTTTTACTGTTAACCTGCCCCCTAGCCTTTTGTTCGTCATCAAGGTAGGTTTTACTAAACTCCTCATCCGTTTCTTGCCTCATTTTCCAATTTTTGTAGCGCACATTAATACTATCCCTAGGAGTCATCTCTTGCAGTTCGTCGTAGAGTTTTTGTGCCTCTCCAAAACCAATTAAAGATTTGGCTTCTGTCATCATCAAATCATATTTTTCTTGGTCTTTTGCCCTGAGTTCAATGGCCGTAGGCTCGAATTGTTTCCAAGCATAAAAACCTCCCCCAACTAAAACTAAAAGGAAGATTATTGCTGCCTTGATGAGAGTTTTCATAATCAATCACGCTATTACGGAGCGAGCAGGGTAAGGCGAATCAAAAAAACCAATTTCTCTAACTAAATATTTTACAATATTCAACTAATGATTAAATGTATTAAGAGTTAATTTTATCAACTCTTCTAGGCTTATCGGCTTTTTCAGGTAGGAGTTTATTTACTAGTTTATAGGTACGACCAATATCGTCCTTAAAATTCGAAGAAACGAGCTCAATGTTTAAAGTGACGAATGGAGGTGAAAACCATGGACATGCCATGTTCATCAGCGGCTTGGATAACTTCTTTGTCTCTTATAGACCCACCTGGCTGAATAATGGCTGAAACACCGCTCTTAGCTGCTGTATCAATCGAATCTCGAAAGGGGAAAAATGCATCGGAAGCCATAACACAACCTTTAAGAGGTTGGCGTGCCTTTTCTACAGCTAGCCGCGACGAATCGACCCGACTCATCTGACCAGCCCCAATACCCAGGACCTCCCCATCAAGAGCATAAACAATCGCATTTGATTTTACGTGCTTTGCTACGACCCAAGCAAACAAAAGGTCATCCATTTCTTTTGCGTCAGGTTGTTTCTTAGTGACAACCTTAAGGGTAGCTGGATTATGGGAAATGGTATCCTTGTCCTGAACTAGAAGCCCCCCTCCAACTCTCTTCAAATCAAAAACCCGATGTTCAACTAGCGGGGTTTCCTCTGGCATTTTCATAATGCGAATATTTTTTTTACCCGAAAATAGTTTCAATGCTTCTTCGTCATAATCCGGAGCTATTACTGCTTCTATGAAATTTTTTAAAATTTCTTCTGCTGTATCAACATCTACTTTTCTGTTGAATCCAATGATACCCCCAAAGGCAGAAACAGGATCTGTTTCGCGAGCCTTAATAAATATTTCCCGTTGATTATCTCCAACAGCGACTCCACTGGGGTTAGTATGCTTGATGACCACCGCTGATCCGACTTCAAAATCCTTTGCTAATTGCCAAGCCGCCTCCAGATCAATAATATTATTGAAGGACAGTTCTTTCCCCTGAATTTTCTGAGCTGAAACAATATCCTGGGAAGTTGCATCTGGATCACGGTAAAAAGCTGCTAACTGATGAGGGTTTTCCCCATATCGCAGCGTTTGAATTTTTTCAAAAGGCAATTGAAACATAGGTGCAAAGTCTTCCTTATCTTCCAACTGCCCTGATAAATACCCTGAGATCAAAGAATCATACCTTGCAGTATGACCAAAAGCATCTCGACTCAAGCGCATACGGGTTTTTCGCGTGACAACTCCTCCACAACCCTCGATTTCTTCTAGTACGGTTGAATAATCTTTAGAAGAAACTATAACCGCAACGTCATTAAAGTTTTTAGCTGCTGACCGAATCATAGCCGGTCCTCCAATATCGATATTCTCGATAGCATCGGCTAACAAACAATCCTCCCTTGCGACTGTGCTTTCAAATGGGTACAGATTGATTACTACCAAATCTATAGGGTCGATACCATGCTCTCCCATGGACTGCATATGCCCCTTGCTATCTCGTCTTCCTAAGATACCACCGTGTATCTTTGGGTGAAGAGTCTTTATGCGACCGTCCATCATTTCAGGAAATCCAGTATAGTCAGAAACCTGTTTTACAGGGACCCCATGTTTGGTTAGCAACTCAGATGTTCCTCCCGTAGAAAGAATTTCCACGCCAAGCGCATGGAGTTTCTGTGCAAACTCCCCAATACCCGTCTTGTCCGAAACACTAATCAATGCTCTTTTAACAGGCTTCATCAACTGATAAATTAAGGTTTGTTTTTTTGAGGCGGGGCTTTCTTTATCAAAAAATTAGGCGTAATCAAATCAATGATCTTAAGCATCCACACTGGGAAGGAACCTATTGACTCCATGAAACCGGGATCTTCCTTGCTCACACTTTTTGGCAAACTTTGTCTGTTTTGGTTTTCTTCCATTTTGTCTACTGTCCGAATCACGGGACAAAAAATTTTATCGTTTAGTTTGAGTCCGCGATATTACACCTTTTTCTAATTTTGTAAAACAAAAATGACGACAAAAAATTCCAGGCGACTTCTACTCATCCTACGGCGAAGGAATTTCTCTAGCAATGCAAAGGCCATGAGTGAACCTCCAGTCAACCTCGCCTTTTAAATCCAGGCGCCCAAATTCTTGCTGTAGATGCAAGACACACTTATTCAACAATGATGCTAGAAATTTTTGATCTGTGTCGGTCCAGGCTAAGGGTAACTTAAGCAGTTCCTGTTTAAAGGACTCCACCAAAGTATTATCACATTGCCTCACTTCCTCCTTAAAAATTCCTGGCAAAAATACAATTCCAAGAAAACTTTTTGCCGCCGGTTCAGATAATGGCGCGCAAGAGATCTTCTTAAAAAGAATATAGTGTGCGAAAGCCATCGTAGTCCATATAGTTAAGTCTACCATCTCATCTTTTCCGGAAACGTCACACATTCCCAAGTATTGCTTTATGATGCTCTCGTTCAGGCCAAGGCCCTTGCGCGCAAACCTATGGTAGAACATCCATTGATCAAGAAATGACTCCGCATTTCGAACATCTTGAATTGATGTAAAATGTCTCCAGCCTAAAGATTTCTTATCACTCACTTCGGCAACTCTCGGGAAACGGTCTAAGAGGGCTGCCAATAGATCCCTATTAAACTCTGTGAACATCCACTCAAGAAAGCTTCCGTTTTCCTTGAGGAATCTTTCAGTCTTCCACTTTAGATTCATCAACTGTTGATACCCCGCCTGAAATAAAGGCATCGCATGTGTATGACTAAGAAGCTTTGCTCCCTTTTCCAAGTCACCAGAAGCCCCCAACTCTAATCCAATATTTATATATCCGAGTACTTTTTGTAAGGATTCCTTGCGCATTTCCAAATCCGAGGGCTTCACCTGATCCGCCACCATTACTTTGTTTGCCAGATATACGAGTTCCCAGCTAATTGTGTTTAAGCGGGAAGACTTACCCATCCGTAAAATAACGTCTTTTAAAAATGGCACTGAGCCCGTAAGCAAGAGCGGATAAGTCGGAGCTATATTAAATTCCCCTTGGCTAGCAAAGTCCTCCAATTCAGGGATAGGTACTTTTAATGCATCCGGACTCGGGTAACTATATACTCCCATTGCCTCTTTAAAGTCAGGGATTCCCCTCTCGGCGGTTCTAATAAGCCGCCACTGGTATGCCTTTTCAATCGTCTGGGTAACAGGATACCAAATCACACCTTCAAGAATAGATGAATAAAGCGCTGAATCTTCCGACCGTAACAAAGTGAGCAGTCTTTTCAAAGCTCCGTGCTCTTCTGTTTTAAAATAAATGTCGTAAACGCCGTCCAAGCTCAAGTGTGCCATGCCTTCCACACCTTCATAGGAATTTGTCATTTCATCGTCTTTATATACTTTGATGAGCGACTGAAATAAAACCACTTTCTGGTCAAAATCTTCATTCTGCAACCATTGCAAAATACTAGAATCTTCGCATGCATCTATAAACTCTAACCACTCCAAAGCACATTCAGGAATAAAACGGTCCCGCTGCCACCACTCAAGATCAAAACTGTATTGCAATTGATTTTGAGACATCATTGAAAGGACGGGGAGCGACTCCCCGACTCCTGCCTCTTTAATCATTTGATAAAGTTCTTCTGGAGGCAACCCTCTGATTACGGCCTGAGAACAGGGAGAAAGGTTTATAAAATCTTGCATTCGCGATCCCCGTAACTGCATGGCATAACGAATCTGATCCTCTATCGATAGTTTTGCGAGGGCATCCTCCACTTTATCAGGATATTCACTAATCCATTCAACGGGGAATGGAGTTTCACCACCTGAAAGATTATTCAAAATATCGGTTATATTTTTTGTGTTCATTAAGAGGGAACCATCAAACAAACTACGGCCATCAATCTTTAATCAATGCCAAAAACTGTTAGGATTAAATGCTATTACTTTGATTTTATCAAAAATCAAAGCATCACGGTAATAAAGTGTGCGTTAAGACTAGACAAATAAGAATTGAAAATCTATTCTCTCGATTGAAGCATTGCTAGCGTTATCAACCTTCCAGTCTTCCCTTCTCTTCTGTAAGAATACCATCGGTCATTTTCACACGAGGTACACGGACCATCGGTATAAATATTTTTCATTAATATACCGGCTTCGTACCCTTCAAATCGATTTACCTTTGGTAAATCAAGAAAAAACTTATTTCCCCCTGTTTTATTAATAAATTCTGAGAAAAACGGACTTTTTTTTATAAACGGCAACGCACAAGGTTCATCCAGTTCATAACAACATCCACGAATGGCGGGTCCCATACCCACTATAAGATTTTTAGGCTTTGAGCCGTATTCACGAGACAAAGCCTCAACAGTATTAGTAAGTATACGTTTTTGGGTACCCAGACGGCCCGCATGTACGACGCCAACCACATGCTTAATAGGATCATAGATGATTATGGGAACACAATCTGCCGTTAAAACCACGATCGGACAGTCTGGAATATGAGTAATGATAGCATCTGCTTCGCACAGACCTACTTCACTAACAGGAATGCTCGAATCTTTTAAAACGTAAACATGATTTCCATGAACCTGAGTCACGCGAAAGAAAACTTTTGTTACTATTCCCAGCGAATGCAAAAAAACAATTTGGTCCTCAAAAAATAATTTCTCATCACCTTTGTCAGAACAGAACAAAGGTTTTCTTACTCCATTTTTCACATGACACCTTGGGCTGGTTCCATGGACAAATGAAGGTTGTTTTTTTAAAACATCAATAAAAAATAACGCCGTCATAATTTTATTCAAAAAATATTCGTTAAATTAATACTTTTTTTTATTTTTTTAGGAGAGCAACCCTCAATAATCATTGCGCAAAAAAAAACCGGACCAGGGAATCAACCTTTACTGAAAGGACTTTTAGAGCTAACAAAATAACTAGATATTTAAATAAAAAATCTCAGAAGTTATTTTTTCATTCAGCTTCTTTCTCTATGAATATCCACTTGACATTAAACACGTTTAGAATAAAATATTTAAACAATGTTAGGGCGCTGAAACGAAACTTAACATTGAACAAGGAGATCTTGATGGCAACCAAGAAAAAAGC
>JAPYPK010000088.1:1855-5677 GCA_029937655.1 Nitrospinaceae bacterium | reverse complement strand
CCTGTTGTCATAGGTCAACAAGACCATGTCGAGGTGAAAGGTATTGTTGGGGACCTTGAAGACTACCTTGTCATTAGCGGAAAAAATGATATCAAAAAAATAGAACAATCAAAAAAAAGAAAACTTGGGATTGTAAGCCAAACAACTTTACAAGTAGAAAAAGTAGAGCATCTGGTTAGAGCAATTAGAGATATGCCTAATGTTGACGAAGTATATTTCGTTAATACCATCTGCCAACCAACACGTGACCGACAGGTTGCCGTAAGAGATTTGGCCGAACAAGTCGACGTCATGATAGTTATTGGAGGGTACAACTCGTCAAACACCAAAAAATTAGTTCAGGTATGCGATGAAAAAAATATAGAAGCACATCACATCGAATCTTTTTTACAACTAGAAAAAAACTGGTTTAACAAAAAACAGCATGTGGGAATAACTGCTGGCACAAGTACTCCAGAGCATGTCATTAATGAAACGCATGAGGCTATTTTAAAAATCGCACAGGAAATAGATTTAGAACCAATCGTTCATTAGCTTACTGCTTCACTAACTGCTCTCTCGGTTTTTTACACCCAACATTAACAACCTAATTTCTGCTAAAATTTCCTTCTAGTTTAATTTTCCTATTTGGAAAACTTCAGGCAATAGGATTTAACTTATTATTTTATTTATGAACGATTGGAACTATTGCGTTTCCACATTACCTAAAGTCAGCAGAACCTTTGCGCTGAACATTTCGGTTCTGAAAGGAAATCTCCATAAAAGTATTTTGGTTGCTTATCTTTTTTGCCGCACAATTGATACAGTAGAAGATGCCCCTAAGCTTAAAACATCTCTCAAAATAAAGCTCCTGCTTAATTTTGTCTCCATCTTAAAAAATACAAAAAATAGAAGCTCTGCCTTGGCCCAATGGACAAAACATGCATCTGTCGTTGACGGCAGCCCTACAGATATTGACCTTTTAAAAAACATACAAAGAGTTTTCAACACTTTTGACTCTCTCCAGAAAACCCATCAACAACAAATTATTTCTTCTGTCTGCACAATGGCGCAGGGAATGGCATATTTTCAAAAAAAATTTGACGCAGAGAAAATCACCTTATTGGAAAACGCAAAAGAACTAGAAGAATATTGCTATTTTGTTGCCGGTGCTGTCGGCGAAATGCTATGCAATCTCTTTATAAACGAAATCCCAAACCTACCTGAATCAAATAAAAAAATAATGAGGAAAAACGCTGTCTCTTTTGGCCTCGGCCTTCAAATCACAAACATATCCAAGGATATCGTTGTGGATCGAAACCGCGGTTGGTCTTATGTACCTAAAACCTACATTGAAAACAATGGATTAACCCCTGAAGAGTTCCATTCGGGGAAATCATCTGAAAAAGATTTAAAGGTATTAAAAAAACTTCTTAATAAAACTGTCGGTCATCTCAACGATGCCTTGAGCTTCACACTTGCAATCCCAAGAAGTTATGCAAGAATTCGATTATTTTGTATATGGCCATTATGGATGGCAATGGAGACCGTAGCAGAACTCCACAACAATCATAATTTGTTAAAATCTAACGCGAATGTTAAAATTTCACGTGATACAGTAAAGCGAATATTACGAATAACACCTTTCATCTGTTGGTCAAACAGTTTGCTGCAACGTTCGTTCTTAAATATATTAAAAACAGAAAAATTTACCAGTTCCTATCATTTCAACATCGAACAACTAAAAGAACGTCTTAATGACTTATCCTTAGATAATATTCCTTCATACCCTCAAGAAAACGAGTTTTAATTACCATGAAACCTATTTACGAAGATAACGGTGATGGGACGATCACCGATACCACTAACAACCTAACTTGGCTTAGAGAAGACTCCTGGCAAAAAGAAATAAAGTGGTTCAGTTGGGATGAAGCTAATGATTATGCCCTAAACTTAGGTGGTATTAAATTTGCTGGCCACAACGACTGGAGACTTCCAACCGTTGTAGAGGCTCAAACCCTTTATAATGCAGACAAAGAAAACTACGATAAATATGAAACAAAAATATACCTTGATCCGATTTTTCCAAAAGGTCCTCTACCCACTATTTGGATTCATGAAGCAATGCTAGGAAACGAAGGTTATATTCTAGATTTAAGGAATGGTGAAGTGAGACTTTTATTTAAAAGTAAAACTGGTCGTATGGCTGCTAGGCCTGTCCGCAATAAGGATTTAGTTGCATAGTTGACAAAAATTAACTTGAAATTAAAAAATCTTCCCAAAGTATTTTTATTTCATATACTAAATAATGGGTATTTTTTTACGGGGGGTATGAATTGGATAAACAACGATTACAACAAATAGCTGGGTTTGTTTGGGTCACGGTTGGTTTATTTTTGATCTATCGAGGCTCAGGCCTATACAGCTTAGCTGTAATGGAGCAAAACACTAGTAAAGAGGCTCTCATTGTTTCTGTCATCATTGGAGTCGTTGTAGGCATACTCAAGGGGAAGTTTGTTCTTAGCAAAACAGCCCTTCGAAATCGCAATCGAATCAGCCAATTGGTTCCCCCGCTTAGTATTCACCAGGTTTTTTCTGGTCCGTTTTACGGCTTTATAGCAGGAATGATGATCCTTGGATTTTTACTGAGAGAATTCAATGGATATCTTGGTGGCTATGTTGTAGTTGCCTCAATTTATTGTGGGATTGGGATGGCATTGATCGCAGCTAGCAGAGTCTACTGGAAAAATGACCACCTCCCACCAGTTCAAGAAGTTTCATAAACTTTAAATTCAAGACTAATTAACTATGAAAAATTTTTTTCTAACCTTACACATTTTATCGATGTGTCTCGTTGTGGGAACCCTATTCCTTCAGTCATTGATTGTCGTCTTTCGGCTACGACTCAAAAAGCAAGAAGAGATCGCTGGTGTAAAAAACATACAAAAGAGAATTCACAAGTTTATCTATTACCCTATTTTAGGAGTCACCATAATTTCTGGAGTGATGTTGGCAAACAGTACAGGTGTATTCTCTCAAGATCAAAATAATTGGATATCTCTCAAACTAGGATTACTTATCGTTTTAATTATCTTTGGCATTCTTAATGGAAAGCAAATCCAAACTGATGTATTACCAAAAAAATACGCGATGATGGTGCACATCCCAATTTTTTTAATTGGAGCAGGAATGATTTATCTCGCCACCATCAAACCATTTTAAAGGTTACGCCATGGATATGGTATTAACAATTATTGCCAGCATCCTCATGCTCGTTGGCTTTTTTGTTATTTGCAGGTCAAGTGATGACGACGAAGATGAAGAGGATGAACGTGATTAAAACCAAACCATGTCCAACAAAGAAAAAGCATTTAGGAAATTATCAAAAAATTCCTCCCAGTGCAGACTTTGTCCCGCAATGTCTGATCTCCCCGCAATACTAAGTTCAAAAAACGGCTCTATTCACACCGACCTTGTATTTGTTGCTGAAGCACCTGGGCGCCTTGGATCAGGAAGAACTGGCATCCCCTTTCATGGAGACAGGTCTGGAGATAACTTTGAACAACTACTTAACCATGTAGGGTTAAAGAGAAAAGATATATTCATTACCAATGCCGTATTGTGCAATCCACTTAAAAATGGCAATAACCGTCGTCCGACAATAAAAGAAATCGATAACTGCACTTCTTTTTTAGAAAATCTAATTAATCTCATAACTCCAAAAATAATCTCGACACTGGGTGGAGTGGGGCTAGAAGCGATCAATCGGATTTTTAGTGTGTCCTATAAATTGGCAGATGTCGTCGCAAGCCCATTACCCATAGGTAAATTTATTTTATTTCC
>JAPYPK010000088.1:0-1755 GCA_029937655.1 Nitrospinaceae bacterium | reverse complement strand
AAAAGACTTTGAAAAACTTTTAACAAACTTACCTTTATCAAGTCAACTTCGGACCACAAAAGAACAATTGCGGAATAATTGATATAATTACAAAACTATTGCTAGTGGATCCACCCTAATGGAAAACACCAAAAAAAAACTAACAGCAGCAATGGAAGCATTGGATGAAGGGCGCTATCAAAATTCTTTTGATATATTCAGACCTCTAGCCGAACATGGCGATCCAAAGGCTCAATTTTACCTTGGATTTCTTTATAGAATCGGGCAGGCAGTCAAACAAGATTATCAGCAAGCCTACAACTGGTATCTGCTTTCTGCAAAACAAGGATATGCAGAGGCACAATATAAAGTAGGGTTGATGAATTATAAAGGGCAGGTCGTTCAGCAAGATTATCAAAAAGCATTTAAGTGGTATTCACTTGCAGCAGAACAAGGCGATCGAAAAGCCCAATTTAATCTTGGAGTTTTATACAGAAGAGCTCAGGGAATTACTCAAGATCATGGAAAAGCGTTGGCTTGGTTTTTAGCTGCTGGAGAACAAGGTTACGCCATTGCTCAGTTTACTCTTGGAGGAATTTACGAAAATGGACAAGGAGTCCCTCAAGACTATCAAAAAACATTTAAGTGGTATTCACTTGCAGCAGAACAAGGCCATGTTGATGCACAACACAACCTTGGATGCATGTATTACCATAGTGAAGGAATACCTCAAGATTATAAAAAGGCTTTTAAATGGTATTCACTTGCAGCAGAACAAGGAGATTTAAAAGCTCAATTTAGTCTAGGTGTAATGTATGACAATGGGCAAGGTGTAACGCAGGATTACCAAAAAGCATTCAAATGGATTTCATTACCCGCAGAAAAGGGAGATGCGAAAGCCCAATTTTTCCTTGGATGTATGTATGAAGATGGGCAAGGTGTAACCCAGAATTATACAGAAGCAATTAAGTGGTATACGCTAGCGGCAGAGAAAAATGAACCAATGGCACAGTCAAACCTTGGACATATTTACGCTAATGAACAAACGGGCAAGTTAGATTATGTTCAAGCTCATAAATGGTTCGATATCTCTAAAGCCAAGGAAAAAGAAAACATTGAAAAATTAATGTCTCCCAACCAAATTACAGAAGCTCAGAAATTGTCTAGGGAGTGGATTAACAAACATAAAAAGCATTAACTTAAACTAAAAAAACTTTCAAAGCCTCTATCTTGACAAATCTGCTTCTGAATTTTATCTATACAGTAGAAAATAATCAGGAGTGTAGCTATGTTTAGAAATGAGTTTAAATCTTTAAACGATTTAAATTTTGAAGGGCACAAATTGCTGACTAAAAGTTTCCTTGTTTTTGGATTTTTTTTAGTTGTTCTAGCAAAGCTAATCTTCATTTCCCCGGCTATTATAGGTATTGTATTCTCGGTATTTATTTTCTTAGCCGGAATTTTTGTGCTAGTTGCGAGATATTATTTTGGGCAAACAAAAGGTAATCAAAACTACAACCTCAACTCCCTTGATGCCGAGTTTAATTTTATCAAAACTAACTACAACAGACCCCGCCACTATTATTTTAAAAAAATCCGTTTTATAAGGTGTTGATTTGCGTTACATAAAATGTAAAAACCTTAAAAAAGATTGGAGTGTCATCACCTTTGGCTGTTGGCAAATAGCACCTAGTGAGGGTTGGGGAAATATTTGTTCACCCCAATCCGCAGATACCGTAGTTAAAACAGCTCTTGAGTTTGGTATCAGTGCGTTTG
>JAPYPK010000087.1:2808-5691 GCA_029937655.1 Nitrospinaceae bacterium | reverse complement strand
TAAATCCTAGCGCGGTCATTACGCATGGATATCAGACGGTCATGATCTTGACTAAGAGCCGGAAATTTATTACCGGAATTAAAAAAAATGAAGACGAATCAGGGATCGATATAATGGATAAGGCGGGGAAGAACTTACATATTCCCAGAGAGATAATTAAGAAGTTTAAAATTCAGAAAATCTCCACAATGCCCGGCAACTTTAAAGACCTGCTAGAGATTCAAGATGTCACGGATGTGCTAGCCTACCTTGAATCATTAACTCTTCCTGTTTTCGCCAGTTCTGAAAACTAAAAATCTATATTTCTTCTACTCTAATATCATATTGAACCAACTGGAAATTACTTTTTTACTTCCCGTTTCTCCGGCTGACCCGTTCCATATGTTGAAGGCTATAGGAGTAGTCTGCCCTGATCGGAACTGGGTATCGACCTTAGCGTCTGGTGTCGTAAGCGGGCGTTTCATCACTAGAAAATAGCGTCCGTATTTGTAGCTGACTTTTGATGTGAGGTTTTGGCTGCTATTCTTCTGTACGTTTATTTTTTTGATGCCTGTAGCGGTGAACTCTAAAGCTTTCATTGGGTGAGAACTCCACTTCCATAAGTTGACAGGGTGTTCTGAATCACCATTTAAAAAATAGGGTCGCTCATTACCATCGTTAATGGAGGAAGGGAATTGGATAGCAATAGAATCAGGAAATTCCTGTGGTTTTAGTTCTTCTGACAGTTGTTCTTCAGGTTCATCTGTTTGAAGATGTGCTGGTAAAGGTGGAACGGGTGACTCTTCAACAGTAGTCATTTTTTTTAAAATGGGATCAACAGTAGGGTCGTCCCAGTGGAGATAAAATGCGATATCTTTGCCGTTATGTAACGCTTTAACAACAACATTATCGACGATAGGGTAAATTATTTTTTCTGATTTGATGATTTGACCGGCCAAAGGAAAAAAATTTGAATCGACCGCCTTCCAGGTTGGGTCATTTGGAGTGTCCGGTAACGGACCATCAACTTTTTTAACATTGAGAAACTTTGGGGTTTCTGGTTTTTGTGATGGAGATAAAGTTTGTACGTAGTTAACCAGGTCCCAGATTTGTTCATCCTTGAAAATTCTCGGGGAAAACCGTGGCATGGCAGTGAGTGATAGTCCGGTACGTAGTGTTTGGAAGATTTGTTTACGTTTATCACCACGACGAAACTTCCAGGGTTTGCTTAAGTTACGAGGCCAAATAGAATCGGTGGCTATATTGACAATTTTTTTGGTGGATGCTCCATCGCTTCGTCCTCTTACTCCGTGACAGGCCGAACAGCTTTGAATAAATAGTTTTTCCCCCCGTTCTAGACTGGCAAGTGTGAATTTTGGAGGATCGGGTATTACTACAATCTTATGTGTCTTTCCTTTTTTGATAAACTTTGCAAATTTTTTCGATAGACTTTTTAGGTAGAGAACCAAACTGAGTCGGTCTTCCTCAGAGAGGTGTTCCCATGATGGCATGGTTGTCCCTTTTGACCCGTTTGTGATTGCTTCAAATAGATCTTTATCTGTTGGGATCTTGCCGAAAGGTGTTGAACGAAGTTTGATATGCCCCTTAATGAAATTTCTTGGAAAAGGGCTAGATACTTTTGCGCCAGGTCCATCACCAGCGCCTTTTTCTCCATGACAGACAGAACAGTTTTCAGAATAGACTTTCCCCCCATTTTCTAGAGATGGTTCTGAAACATGTTGAGTTGTTGTTGAGGAGAGTTTCTTGGATTTCTCGTAAATAAAGTGAATAACTTTCCAGACTTGATTTTCTGTAAGGACACCTTCCCAAGCGGGCATTGCTGAGTTCCAAGGCTCATATTTTTTTGGTAGTCCTGATCCGCCTTTCATCACGCGCCAAAAAGTATACGATTTAGGTTTGCTTAAGATGGATTGAGGAAGCAAGAAGTTAGCTGGTGAGGGATAAAAGCTTTCACTATATAAACCTTTCCCGTCAAGCAAATCTCCGTGACAAAGAACACAATTTTTTATATATATATTTGCGCCATCATTTAATGTCTTGTCCGATTCCGTGATGGGAGGTGCCAAGTTTTGGAGAGAGATACTTTTGCCATTGATTTCCATGCTCAATGGCATATCTGATTCACTTGGTCTATCAAAAGCAAAAATATAGGAAGTATGGCTTAAAAGGTTAAGACTAAGCGCGATTAAAAATATATATGTTTTTGCTCTAATTGTTTTTGATGCCATGTAAATACTATCTTCCGAGTTCTTTACCTTTTGCGGAACCGGGATAAACGGCATCCTTTTTAATACGCCCAGATTTGATGGTTTCGTATAGAGGTCGGGCTATTTTATCTGCATTAAATTTGAAATTGATATCAATCGTTTCATTTTTCGCGATATGGATTCTTTGATTTTGAGGTTTTATCAAATAATGCCATGCGTTTAGCACGTAGTCTCCTGGGGGGATATTATCTATTTTAAACTCACCTCCAAGTTTTGTAATAAAGTAATAAGGGTTTTGAACGCGGTATCCCCATGTCTGCATGAATTCATGCATGCCACAGATCATTTGAAATATCTTGAATTTTTTCTGAAATGTTACTATCCCATCGGTTGTTTCTTCAGGTGGGACAGGAAGGTTTTGAATTATTTTTCCTCGCTCAGCCTGATATACTTGACTGTTGTGCATTACGGCATCTAAATTGTTGACCCTGAATGCTTCACCCTGACGAACCGCGTTAACATCTGGAGTAAATTTACAATCTTCAGAGTCAATTAAAATTGGTTTTTTATTAAACGGTTTTCCTGCCTCAACATGTTCCAATGTAATAACAACGTCTTTTAAGCCCCCATCTTCAGAAATTTTAAAGTCATCGAGAACGCGGTTCATTTCATCATC
>JAPYPK010000087.1:0-2708 GCA_029937655.1 Nitrospinaceae bacterium | reverse complement strand
AAATTGACATTGAGCCCATCATTTCCAACAGTGACATTTTTGGTCAAACTCCCAAGCGTTTCATGCCATGCAGTTAACTCATAGTTTCCTGGTGGAACATCAGGGATCTCAAAAGATCCGTCAGCTCCTGAAACGGCTGAATATGCATTAGGTGTAACAACGATCCAAGCTCTCATCCAGTCGTGTAGATCACACTCCACCTTGATGACTTCAGCTTCCTCCATTTCTTGAGAGTATGCGTCTTGACCCGGGAGAAACATGATATTAATTGGATCGTTTTCAAAAGAATAGGTATGAATATTGTGGTTGATCGGGTCACTCGTGTGTATTTTTAGCTCTGAATCTAGGGGCACGGTAATTACATGAGGTTCGTATCTGCATTTTTTCTGATCCAACTTGTACTCACCGCCTCGCTTTTTCAATTTTTTTCCATGGAGTGAGATGACGGAATTTTTAACCCCTTTATTGTTAATCAGTATGGATTCATTTGGAATATCTGTACCGCAGACCTTCTTATACTTGCCAGTTTTATAAGGTTTTAACTGTTCTGTATTGCCCGAAAAGATAGCGACACCCTGTATAGACCCGGAAAATGCTAATCCAGGTACTAGAAGAACAGTAATGACTAAGAATGGTATAATTTGCATGAAAAAATAGCTCTCAAACCCAATGTTTTTCGTTATTTGTAATATATATGAACGGTCAAGTCAAGGCCGAGTTACTGTTACAAAAATGGCCTGTTAAGGATTTTTAAATTAAATGGTTTAACTAAGGAGCGTCTTAAATTGTCTGACAAGAAAGTGTGTTCCTTTTTGGACTTCCAAATTTATTTTGTCCAGTTTAAAATATAATCAGAATATCAGAACAGACGTAACATCTATACAGTAGTAGATCCTTTAATTGCTCTTTTTATTCAGGTTTGTATCAAGTAAGGAGTCTAGCAATGTATAAAACTTTGGTCATGACATTTTTTTCGATAATATTTCTGGTTCAAAATTCTTATGCGAAGGTTCCGATTGCTGGTGATCCGGCGCCAAACTTTTCATTGACTTCAGTCGCCGGTAATAAAATATCCTTATCTGGTTTAAAGGGGAAGACTGTCTTGGTAGGCATGTTTCATATATGCGTGCCATGCATGAAACAGGCTTTAGAATTTAATAAAGTTCGAGACCAACTTTCTTCTGAAAAATTAACTATTTTAGGAATAAATACTAGCGGAGATTCAAAAACATCAGTTATGGACTACCTCAATGGGTTTCCAGAAGGCGTAAAATTCCCTTATCTTTTGGACCCAGATCAATCTGTCCATAAAAATTACTCGCAAAGGGATATGCCGACAGTCTTGGTTATTGACTCCGAGGGAGTCATCCAGGCACGGGTACCCTGGGTAGGGGCAGATCAGTTGGTTAAGTTTCTTGAAAAGTTTTTGTAAAAAAATACCCGCTTAAAATTACTTTTTAATTAAAAGAAAAGATTTAATCCAGTTAAATATTTTCTTCGGATTTAAATTGATAAAACCTTAAAGCAAGAGCCACGGCAGTCACGCACATCACCCCAACAAGAACCATGATTGAGGGTATGATAAGGACAACTGAGACCGGGATATTATATAGAAGCCATTCTGTTATTTTTTGGAGTCCAAACCACGATTCGGGTTTATCTAACCACTGGGCTATAAGTGTGTTCTCAAAAAGGAAGTTGAATACTTCCATTGTGGCAAACTCGGACCATACGCCATTTTTTATCCAGAGAAATACCTGATAGCCTACAAGTCCCAATCCAAAAGTTAAAAATAGTGAGGCAAAGGCCATGACCCCAAGGGTTATACTTCCACAAAAAAAATCTACGGTGGTGAGTCTTGATATGAAAAAACGTAGCTCTTTGTTTAATTTAGAGATAACTTGGCTTGTGATTTCTCGTGAATTAGTTTTCACTTCTTTATAAAACTCTTTTGCCTTTCCCAAATTTATATTGATCCATTGTATCCATGACATGTGACCGGCTTTCTGATCTTCATATTTTGTTTGAGTCATGGGACCTCCTACGAGAAAAAAGTTTTTCTGGCCGACAGATTATGATTTTGGTATCAACCAGACCGTGCATTTGTATAATAGCGCAAAAACTAACGAAATTCATTTTTTAGAGGGTTATGAAGCAAGAGAAAGATCGAAGCCTTAGTTATTTTAGTTTATTAGCTAAAGCAGTAAGGTTTAGACTCTTCTTTTCTTTCATGAGTGGCAGGAAAACTTGTTTAACAAAGCTCTTGTGACTAGCTGATTTGCTTTAAGTATCAATGAGTTTGAATAATTTTTGCTTATATATTTAATTACTATTGCGGACAATTCTCCCTTGGTCATTTTTTTTGGCGGGCAAAATTTTTCTGGTGAAAATGTACTAAGAGTGTTAGCACTGGCAGTGATATAGCCTAAACAGTAGCCTCTGTTAAACGTATCATTTTTTTTAATGTTCTTAAGGGAGTTTCTTCTTCTACTGGCTTTGAACTTGTCTTTACCTGCTCTAAATTTGACCCACGATTTGTCAGATTCTTGTTTCTCTAAACTAGTACACTTGCTTAAAAGGTCGACTCCAGTGTCGGCTCCAACTTTAGATGGAATAAAATATAACCAACAAAACAGAAAAATCGCCGCCGACCAACAAAGATTTCTTTTCATGAGCACCTTTCTATTTATCCGATCAATATTTAATTA
>JAPYPK010000006.1:2937-33667 GCA_029937655.1 Nitrospinaceae bacterium | reverse complement strand
GAGTCTCAGTGCTGTTTTGTCAGTTTTGGTAAGAGTATTATCAGAATGGTGACTGCCCGCAAATGGCGTTTACTGTAGAAAACCTAGCATCTTTTTTTTAGCTTCCATATTTTCTGGCTCAATTTGAAGAATGGTTTCTAGTTCCTGCTTTGCTTCCAATCTTTTTTCTTGGCGGATGTATATGTCGTATAACTTCCAATGCATGGATAGAAAGTTCACTCCATAGCTAACTGCCAAGTCATAAGCTTTTTGAGCTTCATCGTGATTGCCCTGATTGAGATAGACATTTCCTAAATTGAAATAGGTGACACCAAATTCAGGATCTAGTCGGATAGCTTTTTTAAGGTGAGGTATAGCTTCTTCTGACCGGTTTAGTTTGTTGAGAACTGCTCCCAGATTTGAATGCGCCTGAATGAAATTTGGGTATGCCTGGATAGCTTGTTTAAAGTGTTTTACTGCTAGGTTATATTTTTGCGTTCGGAAATAATATCCCCCTAGATTTGAATTGCCCTCAGGAAAGAAAGGGTTGAGTTTTGTCGCTTTTTCATACTCTTTGATAGCTTTGTTAGTGAGTCCTTGACTTTGGTATGCGGCACCTAAATCATAGTGCGCAAGCACAAAGGAATCATCTAGCTTAAGGGCTGACCGGAATTCTGTTATCGCACGGTTCATGTCACCTTTAACATATAGGTAGTAATTTCCTCTGTAGTAGTGAGCTTCCTTAGAAGTTTTATCTTCTCTTAAAAGATCATTCAGAGATATTCTTGTTTTGGTATCAAGAAACGGTTTTATAAAGTTAATGGGTAGTGCTAGGTTGATTGATCGGCCTTCTACCGTGGCAATACCTACTACGTGGTTCTTTTGGTCTAAGACTGGGCCGCCACTGAACCCAGGTCCGAACGAAGTGGTTGTATAAATGAAAGGAAAACTGGGTTGGGATTGCGGGTGGATGCCTAAGACAAAGCCAAAGGTTTGCACAACCTTTTCATTTAGGTTGTTTTTTTTATGAGGTCTTGAAAAAACCTCTAAAGAATTAATGTTTTCTGATAAAAAACCAAGCGCGCTTA
The DNA here is from genome assembly GCA_029937655.1 of Nitrospinaceae bacterium. Classification (GTDB taxonomy): domain Bacteria; phylum Nitrospinota; class Nitrospinia; order Nitrospinales; family VA-1; genus Nitromaritima. Next base: position 32,600 of record JAPYPK010000006.1, on the reverse strand, counting down.
AGAAGTTAAAATTTTTAAGTTTATTAGAATCACCCATTTCCAAAGTCGAGTAGGCACCCCTGGGTAGTTGCAGAAGAGCAAAATCCTTAGTTCGGTCAACTTTTAAAATAGATTTTACCTGTACTCTGTCACCATTAAACATGATGGCTTCAATCGCGGCGGCATCGAGTAATACATGATAGTTAGTTACTAGGACTCCTTCAGGTTTGACGACAAATCCTGTTCCTGTCCCAAGTATCTCGCCAGCGGAGTCTTTTGCAATTAGTAGAGCAACAGCACTTTTATTGACTGAATTAGCATGAGTGGAGTGGGCAAAAACAGCCAGAGTTGCCCAGAAGACTAAAAGCAGGGCTAGAGTTTTTTTAATTTTAAAGTAAGGCATTGCCTATAAAATGACCTGATTACGAAAGGTTAGTTGAAGGAATATTTTTATGGTATAGGTGTTTTAGGATTTGATCCAATGAATTTTAGCTTTGTGTTTAAAAATAAAGCTTTAGATAACAAGTAGGGGTGGGGGCAAAAAAATGCCTCCCCGAATAGGGGAGGCAAGGGTGTTCTATAAAGCTTTACTTTACTGTAACAGTAACCTTTGAAGTAATTACAGGGTTGTAGGGAACATGCCCACCATTAGCAAAAAGGGCTCGAATTACATGTTTGCCAGAACCTAGTTTTAATTCCTTGCAGGTGGAACCATCGCCCATGTGAATATGGTTGGCGTCTTTACCTATCTTTTGATTTAAATCTTTAGGAAGATCAACATCAATAAGAAGGTGGTGGTGTCCCTTCCCAGCGTTAACTCCTTTTTTAGCTGGTTCGACCTCAACTCCATGAACCTCCATACATACTTTTACCGGACTAGAAACTTTTGCGCCGTTTGGGGGTGCTATGATCTTTACTGACTCATTAGCATAAACTGCTGATGTGCTGAAGGCGCTTAATATAACCACTAGCACAAACCATTTCATTGAAATATTTTTCATAAACCCAGAATTCCTTTCTAATGTTTTAGATTATTGCAAAGATTTTCTATTTCAGAATAGAGCAAACGTGGAAAAGTCAGTTTAAATAATTTTTTAAAAATTTATTGCGACTGATCCGACTCCGGACAGTTTAGATGTTTAAATAGGTTTATAAGGTTTATTTTTATAAATTTTTTTAATGCGGAATCAGCTAAATTAGAGGGTATCGCTAGTTAATGACAGTGCCAGTTTATTTTTTTTTTAATGTGATTTGCTTTTTATAGCAGGAAGTATTTCCCTTGACATCGAAAAGAGAGTCCCATAACCTTAATAAATTCATTTATATTTGAGCTTTTATTAGAAATTTTAAGGAAATGGCCAAGGTTTTTCTAATGGCTTTTGATTTATACATCAGGAGGTTTAAATGGTAGTTACTGGAGATTGCAGACTCCTTCACACGTGCGAAATGTGTGAGTTTAATAATGAAACAGATTGTAAGGCAGATAAAAACGAACATAACCGTTGGTTAGTCAATAAGCGGATGGGAGATATTAAATTTAAGCTTATTGTGGGAAGCAATAAGGGAGGTGTTGGTAAAAGTACCGTGACTACTAACCTTGCAGTAGCTCTGGCTGAAAAAGGTTTTAAGGTGGGGTTAGCCGATGCAGATCTTCATGGACCTAATATTCCAAAGCTCCTGAAAGCGGAAGATGTTCGCTTACGGTCTACTGATGAAGGAATTGATCCTTATGAAACGACCAATGGGCTCAAAGTTGCTTCCTTAGGATTCTTGATTGAAGATCCCAATATGCATATCGCCTGGCGTGATGCGGTAAAGTATGACTTTATTATTGAGCTGCTGGGCAATATCCAGTGGGGAGAGTTGGATTACCTTTTAATTGACCTGCCTCCAGGGACGGGTAACGAACAAATCACTATCATTGACTTTATAGGTGATGTGGATGGCGCGGTAATAGTCACAACCCCGCAGGAACTAGCTTTGTTGGATGCTAGGAAGATGATTTCATTCGCTCGTGATAGTAATGTTCCTATCGTGGGCGTAATAGAGAATATGAGTTATTTTATTTGTGATGCTGGAAAGAAATATCATATTTTTGGTGAAGGCGGTGGTAAGAAACTAGCTGACGAACTCGTGTTGCCTTATTTAGGTGATATCCCTCTTGATGGTGATATTGTTGCTAATTCTGACCGTGGCGAACCTGTCGTTACGTCGCAACCAGACTCCCCAGCGGCTAAGGCATTTTTACAATTAGCTGATAATTGTCATAAATTTCTGAATCCGGAAGAAGTGAAGGCTGGTTGAGAAATTGATTAATTGTTTGGGAGGAAATGAGTTGCGAAAAAATATCCAGAATTCACTAGGATGTGGTTTGGCAAAGGTGTTTTCGTACACACTAACCAGTGAGAGGGTGAATTTTGGTCCATATTGGATGTTTTCCTAATTAGATTCTACTTCATGTATTGTTCTTCACTCCAGTTATTTAAAGTTTTAAGGGTTTCAGCCATTATTTGTTTCTTGGAGTTACTTCCTTCCTACACGTATGCCGAAACAAAAGAGCCGCCTCCTCAGACTAATAACCCTATTTTAGCTATAGTTGACGGAGAGTATCTCACTCTAGAGGATTTAAAGAATTCCCAGATTCATGATGTTATGGTTCAGTTGTATCAAATCCAATCGCAAGCCTTGAAGGAAGTAGTTCTTGTTAGGCTTGCCAAAAACCATCCCGAGTTAAAGTTAGAGAAAGAGGTTCCTTTACCCAGCGAGGGTGATGTTGTTCGTTTTTACGAAAACACACCAGGGATGAAAGAGATGGGTACGTTAGAAAAAATGCGAAAGGAGATCACAGAGTACCTTGAAAAAATTTTTCGCAACACCTACATTGAAGACCGATACAGGTTGGCAATTAAAAAAGGGTGGGCTAAGGTTTATCTTCAACCTCCACTCGAATTTAAATTGAAAGCTCAACTCAGCACAGCAAAACTCTGGTTTGATGAAGGTGATGGTCTAACTAGAAAAGTTTTCCTTTTAGAGTATTCGGACTTTCAATGTCCGTTTTGTAGAAGAGTTCAAGGTACCTTGAACAAGTTACGCGAGCAGTATTCCAAAGAAGTTCAATTTGGTTATCGACATTTTCCTTTAGATTTTCATAAAGAAGCAAGGTATATGGCTGAGTCAGTTGAATGTGCCCGGGAACAAGGGAAGTTTTGGGAGTTGCAAAAACTTCTATATGCTGATGGCGACTCCGTTTCAAGGGCAAAACTTCACCAGTATGCAAAGAAAGCCGGAGTCAAGAATGTACGCCGGTTTCAGACCTGCCTTAAAGAAAGAAAATATAAAGATAGAGTCCTCACTGACTTGAAGGAGGGAATGAAACTAGGTATTCGAGGGACCCCCACTTTTATTTTGGGCACTTATGATGCAGATGCTCGCGTGGTACAGGGCGAGTTGATGTCAGGTGCGGTGTCGGAAGAAAGGTTTAAAGAGGTCATTGAAAAATATCTTTCAACATCTCGTGCTGAGGCTAGTCTGGCCCAATAAGCCCTCATAATTTTTATGAAGGGATTTCTTTCAAAGATTTCTATTTTTATTTCTACCCTAAGCAAGTGGGGCAGCTTGTTTTTGTTTTTTATCATGTTTGCTTTGCCCATGGCCGAAGCAATCCACTCCTTCCAAAAGTTTAAAAAAGATTCAAACCCAATTCATTTTAAACTGACTGCCATAGTTGAACCTGAAAGTATTAAACTAGGGGAGAGGTTTGTTTTATACGTCAAAATAGAATTAAGTGAGGGTTGGCACATTTACTCACTTTATACAAAAGGAGTTGAAAAACAGCCACTGGCAACCGAAATTTTCCTCCACTCAGATAAGTTTGTCGCGCATGGAATGTGGGAAGAACCTGCTCCTGTGATTGCGTGGGATGGTGCTTTGGGAAAAGTTGTGAAGACGCATCAACAAGTAGTGGAGTTTCGTCGTTGGTACAGCCCTGTTGAGTCCCTTGATTCGGGTTTATATCAAATCAAGGGAGACGTCGTTTTCCGAGCTTGTAATAATAAGGTATGTAATCTCCCTAAGAAAATTTCTTATGTGACAGAGCTTGATGTTTTGGGTGATAACAATTGATGAAGTGTTAGATAGTCGCTGTGTTGGATGGAGAAAATAATTTTATGAAAGATGTAAGTGGCCTTATTACGACGCGGTTAAAAGCAGATCACATAGCCTTTTTAAACTCAGTCGCTGAAGTTGCTGCACATAATCAGGTGAGCGTTTATGTTGTGGGCGGTTTTGTGAGGGACTTACTTCTTAATATTAAAAATGTAGACATTGACCTTGTCGTAGAAGGTGATGGTATTGTTTTTGCTGAAAAATTAGCCGAAAAATTTAATGGGCGAACTTCGAAGTATAAAAAATTTGGAACTGCTACCTTGATGCTGCAAGGCCGACCTAGTATTGATGTGGCAACTGCAAGAACCGAATCTTATTCTTGCCCTGCTGCGTTACCAGATGTTGAACCTAGTAGTATAAAACAGGATCTTGCCCGCCGTGATTTTACAGTAAATAGTATGGCTGTTAAATTGAGTGGGCGCGGAACCTTTTACCTGATTGATTTGTTTGGCGGTGAAATCGATTTGAAGGATGGTTTGATCAGGGTTCTTCATGATCAAAGTTTTGTAGACGATCCGTGCCGTCTTTTTCGTGCCATTCGATTTGAACAGAGGCTTGAGTTTTGTGTAAATGGACCAACAAAACAATTAATGAGGAGCGCGATTAAGAACAATTTGATTGATCAATTGAGCGGAGATCGTCTCATGAACGAAATGAAGATTCTTTTGAGTGAAGCAGATCCGGTGAGATGCGTTGACCGTATGCGGGAACTTTTGTTGTTTCAGGCAATTGCTCCGGAAATCTTGGATGATGATTTCCATTGGACTATTATGAATAAAATCCACAGCACGTTAGCTTGGGCGGATATGATTCCTATGACTACAAAACCAGAAGCATGGTTTATCTACTTCTATACGTTATTTATGATAACAGACGATAATGTTTTTAAGAGAATGATGATGCGTCTTAATTTTCCTGGAAATATTTATGGCAGGATGTGTTCGGACAGGGAATGTTTTGTTGAAGCGATGAACGATTTTAGTGAAGAAAGAGAACTTAAGCCTAGTGAGATTTATAATATTTTTTCGAAGCAGTCGTCCGAGGTTGTGATTCTTTTGCTTGCAGCTTGCTCCAACAAGCGAATGAAAGAATACGTGGAGCTTTATTTTAAGAAGTATTGTGCGTCCGCAAAAATCGAGCTCAATGGTGACGATTTGATAGGAATGGGAATGGAACCCGGGGCAAGTTTTAAAGATGTCTTTAAAGCCTTGCGTGATGCAAGAATCAATGGACAAGTAACATCCCGAGATGAAGAAATTGATTTAGTTGAGTCACTATTTCTGAAATAGGGATACCACACCGACCAACTATTCTAATGGCAGTTCTTCCTACTATTCTTAAGCAGTTTTTCCAACTAGAGGAACACAACTCAGATGTTGTGACAGAGGTACGAGCTGGGGTGGTGACCTTTTTTACCTCGTCTTATATTATTTTTGTTCAACCGGCAGTTTTGTCGAATACTGGAATGGATTTTGGCGCAGTGATGACAGCGACTTGCTTAGCATCAGCTATTGGATGCCTCATTATGGGACTTTGGGCTAATTATCCCATCGCATTAGCGCCGGGTATGGGAATCAATTTCTATTTTACTTATACGGTGGTTCTTGGGCAGGGAATTCCTTGGGGAATTGCTCTCGGTGCTGTTTTTTTGTCAGGTCTGATACTTATTCTTCTTACAGTTTTTAGGTTTCGTGAGCTAATTATAAATATTATTCCAGACTACCTGAAAAATGGAATAGCAGCAGGCATTGGTATTTTTATAACCTTTATTGGTTTTGTTCAGGGGGGGTGGGTTTTGGATCATTCTGGTACTTTGGTTCAATTGGGAGACCTAAAAACCCTACCTGCAGTATTTACTCTTCTTGGGGTTGTAACAATAGGTGTTCTTTTGCAACGTGAGGTGACTGGAGCTATTTTTATTGGCATGCTAGTTGTAAGTTTTTTAGGCATTCCTTTTGGGCTGTTTGAGTTTTCTGGTGTGATATCTTCACCACCTGATTTAACTCCTACTTTATTTAAAATGGATTTGACTGGTGCATTAGACTTAGGAGTTCTAACAATTATAGGAGTGTTTGTTTTGGTTGATTTGTTCGACACAGCGGGAACCCTCATAGGAGTTGGTCAGCAGGGAGGTTTTGTTAAATATGGGAAACTTCCTCGTGTAAACAGGGCACTGATGCCCGATGCAGTTGCTACGACTGCTGGTGCTGCTTTCGGGACATCTACAGTCACCTGTTATATTGAAAGCTCTGCGGGAATTGCCGAAGGCGGGCGCACTGGTTTGACCAGCGTGGTGACCGCATGCTTGTTTTTGTTAGCACTTTTTTTTGCTCCACTCGTCCAAATGATTGGAGGAGGTTATGTTGTGAACGAAACAACATTTTACCCCATTACTGCGCCTGTTCTTATTGTAGTTGGTTGTCTCATGGTTAGGAATCTGGTGTATATAAATTGGCGCCAATGGGACGAGGCTTTACCGTCTTACCTGATAGTCGTTGGGATGCCACTTACTTTCAGTATTGCGGATGGTATGGCGTTGGGGTTTATATCCTATCCACTGATCAAACTATTTTGCGGTAAAGTCAGAGAAGTACACTGGGGTATCTACCTGATAGCTATTTTATTTGTTTTTCGTTATTCGGTTAGTTGAAACAGTTTACGTGAACTTATGCATATTACAAATGTGATATAATAAAATTTTTTACAAAAAAGTGACATTCGTTTCTCAGTACTTAGTGAAAGGATTTTTGTGGCTAGCGTAGAGTATTTAATTAAACAATTTTTGTCCGAAGATAAAAAGATTTTAGATCTCAGTAATCAGGTCTTAGGTGATAAGGGGGCTGTAGCTCTGGCAAAATCTAAACACTTAAAGCGGGTCACAAGATTGACCTTGGCAAATAACAATATAAGTGATGAGGGCGCAATTGCTATCGCTAACTCAGAAAAATTTAAGAAGTTGATAGAACTCGATTTTTATGGAAATGTGATTAGCGACGACGGGGTAAAAGCCATTGCAGAGTCTCCCGGCATGTCTAATTTAAAAAAACTTAATCTTTATGGAAATCTTGTGGAAGATGAGGGAGCTATCGCTATTGCAGAGTCTAAAACCCTGTCAAAGCTAAGGTATCTATTCCTCACATCTAATCGAGTTCGCAAGCAGGGTATAGAGGCGTTAGAGGAAGCAAAATGCGGTACTCGTTTGTGTCATTTACACTTAGATAATTTAGAGGATTTCATCTATCAAGATGATGATGAGGAAGATGATGACCAGATAAATAGTTGGGATGAGCTCGAGGCTCGATCTATGGAAAACCTTGACGATGATGAAGATTAATTTTTTCTTCAATAAGAATATAGCGGTAATTCTTGTTAGTTTTCTGCTTGCGTTAACACCTGTTAGCTCATTTAGTTTTCAGTTAGACAAAGGTTCTATTGATTATGATGTGTTATTCAAGGGAAGTCTGAAGCGGGGTGGAAAAATATTAAATCTTTCTGGAAAAAAAATTGGAGATGAAGGTGTTGAGCGTCTGGTCTCCAGTAGTTATCTGGAAAAAGTTGAAAAGATAGATTTGCGATATAACGAGATCACTGTTGTAGGCGCAGAATTACTCGCAAAGATTTCGCCATTACCAAAACTGAAGAGTTTGATACTGCGTCATAATATTTTAGGTGATGCCGGGACTACGGCTCTGGCTAAGTCTGGTAGTTTCCCCAACTTAGAAGAAATGCAGTTGGGTTGGACGGAAACCCGTGATGCAGGTGCACTAGCTTTTGGAAGTAGTAATAAATTTAAAAATCTAAAAAAACTTGACTTGCGAGGCAATTATCTTGCTAACAAAACGAAGGAAGAACTTAAAAAATCTTTAGGACACTTGAAAACTTTAAAGCTTTTTTAAACCGCTTCAAGAACACTATGCGCGTAACTCGAGAGCTATGTTTTGAAGTCTATATTTTGTCTATACCCGTTTCCTCATCAAAAAAATAGGTGTCCCCTTCGGGACCGCGGAATGATATCTCCTTAACTTCCCAGAGGTGTTTTTTCTTTACATCAGCTTCTGCAGCATGATAGCGGCCCTTTTCCTCTCGCTGAAGAAGAAGAAACTTATTTTTATCGTTGGCAATAATTTGCCATGAGAAAAAATCGCTTTGTAGTGTCTGTTTTTCGTAGTCAATGTTTATGATGTTCATTGGAACGTTCCATTGCCTCCTGTTTAAAATTAGTAATGAATGTTAGCTGCTAGGTCACGAGCTTTTTTGAGCGTTTTCTTCTTGTTAGCGACCGATACGTTTTCTATGAGCATTTTAGCGAACGTAAAAGTTGGGTCGGGGGTTTCCAGGGCTGCGTTGTGGTTTTTTGCGACAAACTTGCTGATTTGGGTCTCCTTTAATTTTATTTCTGATACAGAGGTGCTTTGGATAAGTTTAGTATGGGATTGCTCAGATTTTCCAATTCTATTTTTCGGCATATGATCTTCCGTTATGTGAATTTCTGGAACAATCCCTTGTGATGTAATATCCGTTCCCGAGGGAGTGTAGTATTTTGCTGTTGTTAAGCGAATGCCCGATCCATCGCTAGTACGAAAAATAGTTTGTACCGTACCCTTCCCATAAGAATTCTCCCCGACAATCAATGCCTTACCAGAATCCCTCAAGGCACCTGCAACAATCTCAGCTGCACTTGCACTTTGTTGGTTTATGAGAATGACCACTGGCATCGAATGTAAACTGTTCTGGTACGTGGCTTTATATTCGTGGCGATCAGTTTGCTCACGTCCTTGGGTATAAACAATAAGGCGATTGCGGTGGAGGAAGTGACTGGCTATTTTCACCGATTGGTTGAGCAAACCGCCAGGATTATCTCTCAAATCGAGAATAAAACCTTTTACCTTATCCCGTTTTGCTTTTGTGAGCGCCTCTTGTAGTTGATTATTTGTTTGCCTGGAAAAACTAGTAATTTTGATGGACCCGACACTATTTTTTAATGTTTTATATTCAACGGTTTCGAGCAAAATCACTTCCCTATTTAGAGTGTAGGAGTGCTCCTTTTTTTCAGATGGTCTATACAAGGTGATAGTGACTTCAGTGCCTGGTTGACCTCGGAGTTTATCAGCAAGCTCAGATATCTGAGTTTTTTTAATATTTGTTCCGTTTACTTTTTCAAAAATATCGTCGGGTTGTATTCCTGCGCGTCGAGCTGGAGAATTCTTGATGGTTTTTACCACATATAGACGGTTGTCTTTCATAGTAATAACCATGCCTAGTCCACCGTACTTTCCCTCTGTATCGCGCATAGACCTGTTGAAACTGTCGCTATCCATATACTTGGAATATGGATCCAGAGAACCCATGAGGCCAATTACGGCAGCTATTTCAAGTTTTTCCTTGCTTAGTTTCCCGTTTGATTCTTCTAGCAGAAAATAATACGCTTTCTTGAAAGTTTCTAGAGCGTTTTCTCGATTGTAACCAAGTGTGTACCGGATACTTTTGCCGAACATAGAAATAGATTGTCCGATGGATTCGTTTTTGAGAGAGATGTTTTTATCGTTAAGAGCTTGGACCATCTCTTCAATAGAAGCCACAAACATTTTTTTATAATCAGGGGCGTAAACGTATTTATCTCCTACCAGGTCAACAACTTCCTCAAAAAGGTCCAAGTCGTTGCTAAAAAAACCAGCCTCCGCATTGGGAGAAAAAGGGGAACCCAAATTCGTCCCCCCTGCAGGGAATAACAGAAACAACCCAAGCAAAACTACTGTTAATGCAGATAATTTTTTTTTGGATGAGAATTTAGGTGACATTATTTCTCTTTGATTAACGTGGTTGTCTTGCAAATTAATTGAATTAATTATAACCAAGAATATCCCCAATAATCAGTTCCAAGTTTTCAGTCATCATCTCTGTGGTGCCACCTGAAATACTTGGAGTTACCTTCAGTACTTTATTGAGGATAATTGTTGGAGTTTCATTAGCATTGTATTTATTGGCCAGAGCGAGGGATTCGTTGACTTTAGCTTCGATTGAAGGGGATTTCATCCCGTCTCTGATTTCTTGTTCAATCTTGTAATGCTGTGAAAGTCGCTGAATAACCCTTGGTTGGAAAATGTTAACATGCAGTTTGAAGTTGGTATCGAATAATTCTTGGGTGAATTGTTCCTCAAGACCTAGTTTATCGGCGATGTAAAAAGCTTTGGCTGGAAATGCAGTTTGTTGTCCCCAGTAAATGGGATATTTCTTATGATAAAGCTTGTCCTTGAACTTAGCGCGTAGTTTTTTAGAGGTTTCTAAAAAACGATAGCAGTGACCGCAGGAGTAGTTGAAAAATTCAGTCATCTCGACCTGTTTTACTCCCTTGAGTTTTTCTATTGAACCGATGACTTCATATTTCCCTTGGATTTTATCTTCTGCGAAGGCGATGTTAGGAAGAATTGAGCAACTAGCTAATAAAAAAAACAAGATTTTTAGAAAATTTATTTTTAAGGTGTTCCTGCAGGGTTTCATGCCCAATCTCCTTATTGTTAAATTACTACCGAAGGTCAATGTTTTATTTTTGGCCAATATTTTGAAAAATTAAAATTAGGACTGTGGTTTTTAATGTGACAGTTCATGCAGGCCTTTTTTGCATCGAGTTTAATGTTTTGTTGTAAACCTTTTATGTGATCTAACCTTGGTCCGTGACACGCTTCGCACTGCACGTTCTTCAACTCCGGAGTATCTACTTCACTAATGAATCCCCCATCATAGCCCCATCCTGTGACATGACAGTTTAAGCACTCTGGATCGAAAGCTTTATTGACGCGATTTAGAGTTTCATAAGCATGGCTATGGCGCGACAGATTCCACAGCTTATGTTTGCTCGGGTGGCAGGTCACGCATGTCTGCTCTGATGCAAAAATTTTTTGTTTTCCATGATTATTTTTTCGAGTTTCCAAAGATGTGAAAAATAGATCCTCCACTTCTCGATTGTATTTCTCATACCATTTTATCATTTCGGGATCAGGTTTAACATTCGAATCTAAGCGAATAATACGTTGCTTAAATGACTTTTTTCCTTTGCTGTCAATGTGTACAGTTAACTCCCCCATTTTTTGCCCTCTGGGGCCAGGTTGAACAAATACTTTCCCATTACGTTTTATAGGGGTCATGTCTATGATGTCAGTATCTTTTTCGATATGTCCATTGATTACCACATCGACTCCACTTAACTTCAACATGGAAATAGCTTTTTCCCGCTTCATGTGTGTTAACAAAACAATTACATCTGGGTGTTCAGATATTTTGACTTTTTTAATTAATTTCTTAGCAGACTCTATTGGATCTTTGATACTCCCGCCACTATGTTTTGCGTCATAGTATAGGTCTGGATCGATTAGGGCTAACACAGCGACAGTTAGACCATTCTCAAATTTTTTGATCCTTATTTTAGGCAGGTTGATTGCTTTTAATTCGGCGTTGCTAAGAAGCCAGGGGATAGACGCGTCGCCGTTAAGAAAAGATTCTCCGTAAACTAAGTCTTTGTCTCCTGGGATCACCGCGTCGTACTTTGATGTAGACATTGCCTGCATGATGTAGCGCGCTTTGATTTTGCCTTGCGTTGAGGGTTCTTTAAAGTTGTCCCCAGTGTCGACCAATAATATGTTTTTTGAATTCGCAAAGACTTGTTTGAGGTAGGTCAAACGGCGTTCGAACCCACCTTGGTCTTCTTCCTTGGCACACCCACATGGCTTAAGTTCACCTAAGGTGTTTCCAGAATATACAATAACGAGCTCGCGCGAGGAGGGTGTAGAAAACGAGAGTGTGTCACCCATTGTTCCTAGAAAAAAAAAGGTCAAAACCAATGTTTTGAGTGTTTGATGTCTGTGCATTATTCAAGAATATCGAAAAAATATTAACAAGGCAATTAAGCTTTGGATTTTAGTTTTCGGGTTAGGCATGTGTTGTTTTCTGAATCACTAAAACTTTGTTAATAAATAAAAACAAGGTTACAATAAATTCTATGAAAAAATTTGAAATTCATATGCATTCAACTTTTTCCGATGGGGAGTTTTCTCCGACCCGATTAGTTGATATTGCTAGGAGAAATGGCGTTTCAGTACTGTGCTTAACAGACCACGATACCTTTGAGGGTATCCCAGAATTAATGGCAGCGGCTAAGGCAGAGGAAATTTCGGCTTTCCCCGGGATTGAAATAACGGTTCGTTATAGAGGATTTAACCTTCATCTTCTCGCTTATTTTGAGTCTATGGAATCCCTGTCGGATGAGTTGTCGCATGAGGTTATGAAAATGGCATCAAAGAGAGAGCGGCGCATGCGTGAATTGATCTCCCGCGTCAATGAAGTGATTCCTGAAAAATTTCGAGGAACTATAGAATATGAAAATGTTCGCCGCGCCGCTGAGGGCGTTCTTGCAAGACCTCATTTGGCTAAAGAGATGGTTCGCCTTGGAGTTGTTCCCAGTACTCGAGATGCCTTTGACCGGTATCTTGTGAAATACAACGTAGAGCGAGAAAACTTGGAAATAGAAAATGCTTGCAAACTAATTCGTGAATGTAATGGTATTCCGGTATTGGCTCATCCTGGGGAAAGATCTTATTCTTTATGCAATCCTGCGAAAGGAAGGCCGTACGAAGATGCTCCTGAGATGGTTGAAGAGTTGAAATCCTTCGGCCTACTAGGGATGGAGTGCGTTTATCCATATCACGAGCGCACGGGGAAAGTGGAATACTATAAAGATCTCTCGCGAAAATTTGGTCTAATTATCACAGGTAGTAGAGATTTTCACGGGTCTGCTACCTATCAATCGGAGCACCTTCTTGGTGCGACCAAAATGGACACTCGATTTTTGGAACAATTTAAAGAAGTCTGGGCTGCTTAGTTTCAGTGTTCTTTTTTTTTAAATTACCAGCAATCTATTTTATCTAGTTCTCTTCATCATTGCATAAAATATATTTTTGGTTGCGGGCATCTTTTGTTGGTATTATTTAATGAATAGGCTTGTTTTATAATGTTCTTACCCGTGATCCTTCCTGTCGAGCACATTGTTTAAAATAACTTTTCTTGCTGTTTTTGTTTTGGTGGTGTGATGCCAAAGTGTTGATAAGCGATTTCAGTTGCGACTCTCCCTCGTGGAGTTCGTTGAATAAACCCGGATTGCATAAGATAGGGTTCTAGCACGTCTTCGATCGTATCTTTTTCTTCGCTGATAGAAGCGGCAAGGCTTTCGACTCCGACTGGCCCACCCTTAAACTTTTCAATGAGGGTCAATATTAATTTATGGTCCATTTTGTCGAGTCCAAGGTGGTCCACTTCCATCATCTCCAAAGATTTTTTGGCCACATCTTTTGTGATAATACCTTCAGCTTTAACCTGCGCATAGTCACGAACACGCCTGAGTAGTCGATTGGCAATACGGGGCGTGCCCCGAGAACGACGTGCGATTTCCCCTGCGCCATCAGAGTGAGTTTCAATTTTCAGGATTGAAGCTGAGCGCGTTATGATTATTTTGAGCTCTTCAGGGCTGTAATAGTCCAAACGGTGTACTACACCAAACCGATCTCTAAGTGGGGAAGTAAGTAGCCCCGCTCTTGTTGTCGCCCCCACTAGTGTAAAAGGAGGGAGTTCTAATTTTATTGACCGTGCGCTTGGACCTTGCCCAATCATAATATCTAGACTGTAATCTTCCATTGCTGAGTACAATATTTCTTCAATGACATTAGATAAACGATGGATTTCATCTATGAAAAGGATGTCTCCTTTTTTTAGGTTAGTTAAGATCGCAGCCAAGTCACCAGATTTTTCTATAACTGGACCTGAAGTGCTTTTTATGTTTGCTCCCATTTCTGAAGCAATTATATTTGCTAGGGTAGTTTTTCCGAGGCCAGGTGGTCCATAAAACAAAACGTGGTCTAATGAGTCACCACGCATACGTGCAGCCTCAATAAAAATTTCTAAGTTTCGCTTTGTTTTGTCTTGCCCAATGTAGTCTTCGAATTTATTTGGTCTCAGTGTTGCTTCGAATAAGACCTCGTCGCTGTCGACCTCGGTATTTGTAATAGAATCATCCATTGGAATATCTTTGAAGTCGGTGCTAAATATTTTTGATTAAAAAAATCAAGATAGCATGTTTAAACTTTTCTTGATTAAGCCTTCTATCGAGTTCTCTATTTCTTCTTTCTCGCATACTTTTTTTAATGTCTGTTCCGCTTGGCTTTTTTTGTACCCAAGGTTAACAAGTGCTGAAAGAGCATCATCAAATAGCCCGTTCTGTGGAACAGAACCTTTTGTGAGTGCAAACTCGAGAGAGAGTCCTTCTATTTTGTTCCGCATTTCAAGTATGAGGCGTTCCGCTGTTTTGCGTCCAATTCCAGGGATCGTGCTAAGTTTTCCAATGTCGTTAGAGTCGATGGTGCTAAATAGCTCACCGGGTGACATGCCAGATAAAATTGTTAACGCGAGTTTAGGGCCTACCTTGTTAATGGTGATAAGTTTTTCGAAGATTTTTTTTTCATCTGCGGTGTAAAACCCGAATAATTTAAGCGATTCTTCACGCATATGAGTGTGTATATTTAGAAAAACGTCGTCCCCTAATTCTGGCAAAACATAAAATGTGGAAAGTGGAACAAAAACCTGGTAACCGACACCGTTAACATCAATTGCGATTCCAACGGGAGATTTATTGGTTAGTTTGCCTTTAAGGTGTGCGATCATCTTTTTTCGTTTCGGAGTTTTGAGTTTGTTGCGGTTGAGTGAATGTGGCAGATAGCGACAGCAAGTGCATCCGACGCATCAAACGGTTCTGGTTTTTCCTTGAGTTTTAAAATAGCCGTAACCATCTCTTGTACCTGTTGTTTCTCAGCTCGACCATACCCGACTACAGACTGCTTGACTTCTAACGGGCTATATTCAGCAACTGGTTTGCCTTCATTAACAGCAGATAATATGGCGATGCCTCGGGTTTGCCCAAGTTTTAAGGCTGACTTGACATTAGTAGCAAAGAACATATCTTCTACTGCAACTTCATCAGGATTGAAGTTTTGGATGATAGCGACTAGTTCATCATATATAAACTTTAGTCTTTCGGGAAAGGGTTGGCGTGTTTTGCTTTTAATGCTTCCCCAATAGATCACCTTGAGTTCGTTATTAATCTCTTCAATGACTCCGCAGCCGGTACAGTTGCTACCGGGGTCGATGCCCATGACACGCATAGTTTGAAAAAGTTGGATGTTTTAGGGAGTTACACATACTCTCTTTAGGAAAGATGGTAAGGAAATATCGTGTAAAGTGCTGTGATATTTTTGTTTGATTTTTTTTTCGTAGTGAGTTAAGAAAGTCCTGAATGCTAAAGCACACTCGTTATTTGTAACCAAGAAGGACACTTGCTAAACACCGACAAAGACTACCTTTTTTGAGTTAGAGGTTTTACTCGATTGTGGCCATTATCTCATCTGTAATCTCAAAATTTGAGTAGACCTTTTGGATATCATCATGGTCTTCCAGTGTGTCCATCAATCTGAGTAGTGACTTGCAGTATTTTTCCTCTACATTAACTGTATTTTGTGGAATGCGGGTTAGTTCGGATGATTGAATTTCAATGCCAGCATCTTCAATGGCCTTGCGTACGGGTTCGAAGCTTTCTACGGATGTGGTTATTTCGTAATAGTCGTCAACAGTTTGCATGTCGTCTGCACCTGCATCGATAGCTAGTTCTAACAGTTGTTCCTCGCCTTTTTCGGATATTTTTACGGTGATTAATCCTTTTTGCTCAAATATCCAAGCAACACACCCATTTGCCCCCATATTCCCGCCATTTTTACCTAGCGTGGCTCGTAGTTCACCGACTGTTCTATTTTTATTGTCAGTCATCACTTCCATGAAAATGGCCACACCTCCTGGGCCATAACCTTCATAAGAAGTTTCTTCATACTGAACACCTTCCAGTTCTCCAGTCCCTTTTTTAATAGCACGAGTTACATTTTCTTGAGGCATATTGACTTCTTTGGCTTTTTGTACAGCTAGCCTCAACCTTGGATTTCCGTCTATATCGCCTCCTCCGATACGCGCCGCCACAGTTATTTCCTTAATTACTTTAGTGAAAATTTTTCCACGTTTAGCATCCGCAGCCCCTTTTTTATGCTTTATTGTTGACCACTTTGAATGTCCAGACATAGATCTCGAATCTAAAGGATTAAATCATTAAAAAAATAATTTTACTCGAAGATCAATTTAGCATGGACAGGTAAAAGAGGCAATCGGGATTGAAAATTATTCATGGTTGATTGATAATTGTTTTCATGAAGACAGTAGAAATAAAAGTAGCAGGTAAAACTATTAAGGCTAGAACTGGCGAGACAGTGATTCATGCGCTTTGGAATGCTGGAATGGCAGGGTTGATTGATACGGGTTGTGTCGGTGGCGTCTGCGGTGCTTGCACTGTAACAGTACGGTCTTCTGGGGGGCAGATGAGAGGAACTGATCTGGCCTGTATGTGCCCGGTGGAGGAAGGGATGGAAATTTTCCCATGCCCAGTAGATTCGGTTTTGACTGTGGCACCCGAACCAAATCCAACTGGAGAAAAGTTACGCGTAGCTTATCCAAAACTTGACCGGTGTACTAAATGCGGGAGCTGTACTACAGCTTGCCCGATGTCCATACCGGTGATGGATTCGGTTCTCAGGATGAGGTCTGGCGAGCTCGACAAAGTAGCAGAGGATTTTACTACATGCATTCATTGTGGTCTATGTAGATTTGTTTGTGAGGATGGAGTTCAGCCTCACATGATGGGGATGTGGGTGCGTCGTTCGATTGGGTCTTCCAAAGAACAAGATAGCGATAAAATTATAGAACAAGAGTCGCCGCAGGCTGAGTTGGAGTGGGAATATCTTTTAGGTGGAGACTCGACTGATAAGATGAATCATGCACGTCAGTTTAGAAAAAGCGGAAAGATTGAATCGTGATGGAATGGGCTAAAGATTCGCTCAGAAAATTAGAGGCCACTCGTGAGGTGAGACTGTCCTCAGAACCTCCTGAATTTGATACATACGAGACCGAAAAACTTATCGATGAATATCACCCGGATTATTTGGGGATGCAACGTAATGTTCGGGTGGGACCCAATGCAAATGATGGAAAGTTTCCTCACGAGCTAGCAGACCTTTTAGAATCGGACAGTCAACTTCCGTTTGACTTTGACCCAACTGTAGATATTGAAACCGATGTGCTCATTCTTGGGGGGGGTGGGGCGGGTGCCTCAGCTGCTCTTGCTTTAGAGGGATCTGGGCTTACCGTTCATCTTGCAACAAAGTTGCGGTTGGGTGATTCCAATACCATTATGGCTGAAGGTGGAATTCAGGCGTCACTGGGAGTTGATGACTCACCTCGTAGGCATTTTGCTGATGCTTATGTTGGTGGACATGGGAATAATGACCCAGACCTTCTGCGAGTATTATGTGAAAATAGTGCCGATACGGTTCGTTGGCTGGGGCAATTAGGTTGCATATTGGATACTAACGAAGATGGAACTTTCCAGTTGCGTCCTGGCGGCGGGACTTCTTTGCCTCGCGTTCTTGCTTGTAAAGATTATACCGGGCTTGAAATTATGCGCGTTTTGAAGGACGCCGTTTTGTTAAGTAGTACGAAAACTTTACAGAACCATGCAGCCCTGGAACTTCTTGATGATGGCAGTGGACAAGTTTCCGGGGCGGTGCTGTGGGATCGTAGCAGGGAGAGCCTTATTACCGTATCAGCAAGGGCTGTGATTATTGCTACTGGGGGAAGTGGTCAATTGCGCTTTCAGGAGTTTCCTACGAGTAACCACCTCGGAGCAGTAGGTGACGGTTTGATTCTAGCTTATCGGCAAGGTTGTAAATTGGTTGATTCAGATAGCCATCAGTATCACCCTTCAGGAACCGCCTACCCAGAAGCTCTAGTTGGTCAGCTTGTAACCGAGTCAATTCGTTCCATGGGGGCACAGGTGGTAAACGCTGAAGGGAAACGATTTGTTAATGAGATGGCTTTTCGTGATGTTCTTGCAGCAGCCATTATTCGTGAGGTTGCCGAAAAAAGAGGGATACAAACTCCAACAGATAGAGCAGGGATTTGGTTGGATACCCCGATCATAGACTTGCAAAACGGTGAAGGAGTTTTGCGGCACAAGTTCCCAGGAATTATTCACAGGTTTGAGCGTTATAATATAAATCCAGCCAAACAACCTATTCTTATTTATCCTACTTTGCATTATCAAAATGGGGGAATTCAGATAGACCGGGATGGCCGCACTGAAGTTAGGGGGTTGTGGGCTGCTGGTGAAGTCACTGGTGGGGTTCATGGAACTAATCGGCTTATGGGGAATTCACTACTAGATATAACTGTATTTGGGCGTCGGGCAGCAATGTCAATTCAAAGTGATTTGCCTGACAGGCGACCGGTTACCCTTACTAGTTTGAAGGGGTATAGAGAGAGTTTGCAAAGTATTTCTAGCCAATCACGGTTATTGTCACCACAGTTGTTTCCCACTAAAGCCGGGATGAAAATTGCGTTTGAACGAAAAACGGCCATAAAGAAGCCTAATGAAGGGTTAGGGGTAACCGATCAACCTTCCTTCGAACCTCCAGATCCATTTGCAAAGTAATTAACCTGTCATCATGATTGAGATTATTTTCATTTACTGGATCAAGATACTTGCTATTGTGGTAGTTCTCCTCGCCTTAATTATCCTATTTCTACGTAGTGGATATAAAAATTCGAATATTTCTGGAGCGGAATTAGTTAAAAGCGAACTGGATCGACTGGACGACAATTACGTAGTGTTTTGTAATGTAATCATTCACTTAGAAAGAGGAATGTCACACATCCCTTATGTAGTGGTTTCTCCCTATGGTGTTTTTGTTCTGGCCTGTTGTTATCATGTTGGAAAAATTTCTGGACAAAAAAATGCCCAAGAATGGAAGGTAAGAGGAAGAGGGGGTGATGAGACGATACTTAATCCCCTTTGGGAAAACCGTAAATATATTAACGCCCTAGAGAGAAAATTCAACCAGTCGCTACCTCTTATTCCAGTGGTTGTCTTTACCCATGCTAATCTCGTTGATGATTTTGGGCCGACAGCGGTACGTGTAGGTCGATTGCAGAAAGTTTTTACAGATCACAGCAAGGTGTTAATGGGTGAGGTTGACCAAAAGTCAGTTATCGCTATTTTAAAAGAGTGAGTCTATACTGTGAAGAGAGGCCACCCCCTTATTCTATGACAAGTGATCGTAGTGTTAACGTCTGAGGAAACAAAAAAGAAGAGAATTTTTCAGGCTTTAGCCTAATCTTTACTTGGCATGCAATATCATATTGATAATATAATTCCTTCATTCTACTTGAGGTGAACATTTAAAATATGAAAAAAATAGTTTCTTTAGCGGCGTTGTTTCTATTGAGTTTTACCCTAGTTTCATTGCCAGTATACGCAGAGTCGGGGGGTTATAAGCCGAATTGCGATACAAATAAAACTACAGTTTGTACGATAGAAGTATGGTTGGCGCATAAGCATAAAAAAAACAACCGAGAAATTCGAAAATTTTTAAAATCTGAGCAACTCAAAGTGCTACGGCATACCATCCAGTATTGGAAACCCAAAGGTGGTCACCCGCCCACCAATATAGCGATTGGTAGCATGGTGAGTGCCAGGGATGCACGTTTGATGATCGATATTGCAATCAAATATAATGATAAAATTGACCGTTTAATTCTTCGACCGTTAAATCCACCCAATTATGTTGCTATTGCGACCTCGGCTTGGGATGAACAGTCAGAGATTTTGATTACCCCGGAAGATCTTGAAAAACTTAGAGACCCTAATCTGAACACCCAACAGTTTCAGGCTTTATATGCTGAGCTAACAAATGAAGTAGAAAATACCGGGAAAAGAGACACGTTCTATTGATTAGAATGCATCAACTTCTTGTTTATCAATTGACAAATTTCCATGGATTTGATAGAAGCGACCCTTTATATTTAATTCGGTTTGTCCAGTATAGATTTTTCGATAACCGTTTGTTTTTCCGTGCAATTAGGAATAGATGCCTTGTTAGACTTTTGGTCTCATGAGGTTAGTTAATTTGTAAGATTGCATACTATTTTCAATTAGGGGATTAATTATGTTGGACCTCGCATTTGCAATGGCACCATCACCAGAAGCTGCTGGACAAGGAGGAGGGAGTCTTCTTTCTCTTTTGCCACCAATGATCATGATGTTTTTGATTTTTTACTTCATCCTGATCAGGCCACAACAGAAGAAACAGAAGGAAACCCGCAAGATGCTTGATGACTTGAAAGAAGGAGCTAACGTGGTCACTCTGAGTGGAATTCATGGGACAGTCAAAAAGCTAAAAGACGATATTGTGGTGTTACAAATAGATAATAATGTGCGAATTAAAATTAATCGCTCCTCTATAGGGATTAATAGAGAGACGAGTAAAGATTAAAAATGTACACAGACCTTAAATGGAAAATTCCTTTGATCTTGTTTGCTATTTTGGGATCAGCCTATTTGGCGTATCCTCTGAAAGATAAGATTGCGCTTGGCCTAGACCTTCAGGGGGGGATGCATTTGGTCCTTGAAGTACAGACGGAAAAGGCCGTTGAAGCGAGCCTGGAACGCATTGCAGATGATATTAAGCGTGAAATTGAGGAGGAGGACTACGAAGTAGATAGAGTTCGTGCTGATATCAAAAATAAGACAATAACAGTTCTTATGGTCGACGCGATAGACCTTAAACCTGTTGAAGATATAATGAAAAACTACACTGCCTATCTACAAAATGAGGGGGTGGTGCGTGAAGGCCGTGGATATCTATTTAGGTTGTCAAAAGAAGAAGAAAATAGAATTGAGCAAAATGCAGTAAGCCAAGGTTTGGAAACGATACGCAATAGGGTAGATCAGTTTGGTGTTTCCGAACCGACCATACAAGCGCAAGGCGAAAAGCGTATCCTTGTGCAGTTACCAGGAATCAAGGATGCCGATCGTGCCATTAAGTTGATTGGTAAAACTGCCCGACTGGAATTCAAGCTTGTTGACGAATCTGTCAGTTCCCAGACCGCGTTGAATGGGGCAATGCCTGAGGGAGATGAGGTTTTATACAAACGTGAAGAGAATGTGGAAACAGGTGAGGTGACTAAGAGGCCATTCCTTGTAAAAAAACGAACTGTACTTACCGGAGAAACTTTGAGCGGTGCCGAGGTGCGTTACGATAGTGATTTTAATGAACCCTACGTTGCGATCACCTTTAATAGTATCGGTGCCATGATATTTCAGGAGGTTACGCGGGCTAACGTTAAAAAGCGTCTTGCAATCGTTCTAGATGATAATGTTTATTCAGCTCCAGTAATACAAGAAGAGATTGCTGGCGGGCGCGCGCAGATTACAGGCCAGTTCACCACTGAAGAAGCACGTGATCTAGCTATTATTTTAAGGGCAGGGGCCTTGCCTGCGCCAGTAGTGATTCTTGAGAATAGGACGGTAGGCCCATCGCTTGGAAAAGACTCTATTGAACAGGGAGTGCAGTCTATCCTGTTGGGTGCCTTGCTAGTCATCATATTCATAGCCATTTACTACAAACTTTCCGGTGTGGTGGCAGTTACAGCATTGATGCTGAACCTTGTTCTATTACTTGGTGCGCTGGCTTATTTTGGCGCAGCGCTAACACTTCCAGGTATTGCTGGCATGTTGCTCACAGTGGGAATGGCCATTGATGCCAATGTTTTAATATTTGAACGTATTCGAGAAGAAGTACGTGTAGGTAAAACGGTGCGTGCAGCAATTGAGGCAGGGTACGCAAAAGCTTTGAGTACCATTGTGGACGCCAATATAACAACTTTTATTGCAGCAGTTGTTTTGTTCCAGTTTGGTACCGGACCGATCAAAGGATTTGCAATTACTTTGTGTATTGGTATTGCGGCTAGTATGTTTACAGCTGTATTTGTTAGTCGAACAATATTTGATTGTTTCATGAGCAGAAAAAAAGTGGCTAATCTAAGCATATAAGAAAGCTATATATGGAAATTTTTAAGCGTGTCACCGAGTTTGATTTTATGGCGAAAAAGACTACGGCAGTTACTTTATCTTGTGCCGTTATCTTGATAGGAATCATTTCTATAGCGGTCCATGGAGGCTTGAAGTATGGCATCGACTTTTCTGGTGGGACTTTGGTCCAACTTAAATTTAAAAATCCACCAGTGATTGAAGAAATTCGAGGTGGATTAAGAACAATTGGTTTGGGTGAGAGTACGATTCAGGAATATGGTTCAAACAACCATGTGTTAATCCGTGTTGAGAGATCAGATGGGAAACTAGAAGAGATTGGCACTAAAATAAAAAATAGCCTGATAGGAAAATATGAAGCAGAAAATATTGTCGTTGAGCGCGTTGAGATGGTCGGTCCTAAAGTAGGGAAGGATTTGCGAGAGAAGGCTATTTTGTCAATTGTTTACGCGATCATAGGGATTGTCATTTATATATCCTGGCGATTTGAATTTCAGTATGCTGTCGCTGCGATCATTGCCCTTATTCATGATGTGCTGGTTACCATGGGCGCGTTTTCGTTAGCCGACAAAGAGTTTACATTGGTTATCGTGGCGGCTTTTCTTACGATTATTGGTTACTCCCTTAATGATACTATTGTTGTGTTTGACCGCATTCGTGAAAATATGCGTCGCAAGGGAAAGACCTTGTTAAAGGATATTATCAACACCAGTATCAACCAGACCCTCAGTAGAACAATTCTTACTTCAGGCACGACATTATTAGTGGTCGTTGCTCTTTTTTTTCTTGGCGGAGAAATCATCCACGACTTTTCATTTGCCCTGATTGTAGGTGTTCTTGTTGGAACCTACTCCTCAATTTTTATCGCCAGCGCTTTCCTTGTCTATTGGGAAAGTCGAAGTGCCAAAAAACGTATTTGAAAGAGTTCCCCAGGGTCTACCTCGCTTTTAAAAATTTGCATTCCCTTGTACTCCGTGATAAATTTTTCCACGATCCTATACAAGCCGAACACACATTCAGGTTACCTTCCCTGATAAACCAAGAAAACTCACTTCAATGAACCCCCAACTAAAAAGCTTGATTGAGCTTCAAACAATAGACAATCAAATTGGTGAGTTGGAACATGGGAAGGCCGCAATTCCCAAGCAGATAGAATCGGGTACGTCAGGGGTTAAAGAAAAACAGAACCAGTTGTTGGAGGCAGAGAGTAGTCTTGCACAACTACAAAAGGAGCGCAAAGATATAGAAATAGATGTCATTGCAGAAAACGATCATGCCGCCAAAACTAAAACTAAACTTTCGTCTGTAAAGACTAATAAAGAATATAGCGCCATTCTTGTTGAGGTCGATGCAGTAAAAGAAAAAATCTTAGCTCTTGAAGATAGGGAACTCGCATTAATGGAAATACTTGAGGGAAAAGAAAGAGAGCTCATTCCGCTTAAAGTTAACTGCAAGGAAGAGGAAGAAAAATTCAACGTTTATAAATTAAAAAAAGAAGCTGAGTCAGAACGCACCGAAAAAGAATTAGAAGTTATCCGCCCAAGGCGCTCTCAAGCTGCGAACAATCTTGACGTTAAATTACTAGAACATTATACGAAAGTTTTTAACGCGAGAGAGGGTGTGGTTGTAGTACCCATTCAGGAAAATGTATGTCAGGGGTGCCTTCAACAAATTCTTCCTCAGCAAGTGATAGATGTGAAGTTAGGAGAAAAAATAATTTATTGCGAACAATGTTCACGTATTCTTTATTGGAAAGAAACAAAAGAAGGCGCGGTTCCGAAGTAAACTGGGTGATCGCTGTTTCGGCTTTTGAGCCGAGAGAGAGGAAAGTCCGGGCTCCAAAGAGCAGGGTACTCCGTAACGCGGAGTGAGGGTGACCTCAAGGAAAGTGCAGCAGAAAAGATACGGCCAACCCGAGACAAAGGGTGACTTTTTCCTCGGCGGCAAAGGTGAAATGGTGAGGTAAGAGCTCACCAGTACCACCGGTGACGGTGGTAGCTTGGCAAACCCTATCCGGAGCAAGATCAAATAGGAAAGTGTTTGAGGGCGGCTCGTCCAAACTTTCGGGTTGATTGCTTGAGCCTTTCGGCAACGACAGGCCTAGATTGATGATCACCGCTTCTTTGTGGGGCACGCTCTTCGAAGAAGAACAGAACCCGGCTTATGGTTTACTTCGGTCCCGTAGTTTTTTAATAGAATCACTCTTATTTTTAGAGTTGGTAGAAAACTTTCCCCTTTGCCCCCCCCCATCTTTTCCCCATTAATACAGGGTGCAGGTAATATTGAAAAGTTTTTGTTTTCCCAATTTTTGAATAGTTTAAATAATGGCTGCTTGACTAGAGGGTAGTTTTTTTTATAGAGGAGGTTGTTTCAGGTGGTGCTCTGTGTTTAGCTGAAATTGATGTCCTACTGCAATCAGGCTTTCTTCATCAAAATGTTTACTCATCAGTTGAATGCCAATGGGCATTTCATTTGTTTTTGAAATTCCACATGGAATGGAAATTCCAGGAATACCTGCAAGATTTGCTGATATGGTATATATGTCGGAAAGGTACATCTTGATGGGATCATTTACACGTTCCCCAAGTTTAAATGCAGTTATTGGTGAATTGGGAGCAATGATCACATCGCATTGCTCGAAAGCATTTTCGAAGTCCTGTTTGATAAGGGTACGAACTTTTTGTCCTTTTAGGTAGTAGGCGTCGTAGTAGCCAGAGCTAAGGACAAAGGTTCCAAGCATGATCCGACGCTTCACTTCTTCACCGAACCCTTCTTGTCTGGTATTCATGTACATTTCGAGCAAGTTGTCTGAATTTTTTGAACGGTAGCCATACCTAACTCCGTCATATCGCGACAAGTTTGCGCTTGCCTCGGCACAGGCGATAATGTAATAAGTCGCCACTGAATACTGAAGATGGGGCAATGAAATTTCTACTTTTTTCATTCCGAATGATTCAAGAGTTTTAATTGCTTCTTGCACGGATGCTTCAACCTCTGGATCAATTCCCGAGGTAAAGTATTCTTTTGGAATCCCCATTTTGAGTCCGGATAGATTTCTTTCCAGGCTGTTCATAAAGTTTGGTAGCTTTACATCCGCAGAAGTTGAATCCTGTGGGTCGTTCCCAGCTATTACGTTCATCAATAGCGCGGAATCGGCAACTGTCTTTGTCATGGGGCCGATTTGATCTAATGACGATGCAAACGCAACAAGCCCAAAGCGAGACACCCTTCCATAAGTTGGTTTGAGTCCAGTCACCCCGCAGAAGTTAGCAGGTTGACGTATTGATCCTCCAGTATCACTTCCTAGAGCCGCAAGACATTCTTGGGCAGCAACGGCTGCGGCAGAACCACCGCTTGAACCCCCAGGAACTCGACTTAAATCCCATGGATTCATCGTTGGGTGATGCCAGGAATTTTCTGTCGACGAGCCCATGGCAAATTCATCCATATTAGTTTTACCTAAGATCACCGCTCCTGCTTTTTTAAGTCGACTAACCACCGTGGCATCGTATGGAGCGATGAACTGGTCGAGCATTTTTGATGAACAGGTGGTGCGTGTATCCTGCATGCAGATGAGGTCTTTTAAAGCTATAGGGATGCCAAGAAGAGGTGCGTCTTGGCCAGCGGCTAGTTTCTGGTCAGCTTCCTGAGCTTGATTTAGGGCGATATCTTGAGTTAGATGAACATAAGCTTGAACTTTGGGTTCTACACTCTCGATACGTTGATATATTGCTTTAGTAAGTTCTACAGCAGAATATTTTTTCTGTAGCAAGTCTTCTTTTGCTTGAAGAATGGTTTTTCTGTGCATAGTCCTGAGTCAGATAATCTTTGGAACCTCGTAATGCCCCTTATTGTTGGATGGTGCTCCAGTCAAATAGTCTACATTCTTCGATTTAGAGCCCTTATCGTCACGAAAAACATTGTGGACGGGAAGAACATGGGAGGTTGGTTGCACATTTGATGTGTCTAACTGATTGAGTTGATCTATGTAATCGACAACCTGTTGTAAGTACCCATCTAGCTTGTCGCTTTCAATTTCAGTGAGTTTCAGTCTAGCTAGTTTGGCGATCTTTTGTATGTCGATTTTGTCAGACATTGGTATCAGGTGAAAAGAAATAGAGGAAGAAAATTAAGCTGCAGCTGCTGACTTGCGTTCCTTTTTTGGTTTCTTCTTTTCTTCGGCCATTTTTGCTGTCGCAGATATTTTTGCAACCTTACGTTCTAATCTTTTTACTTTTTTTCTCTTTTTTCGAGAAACAAGATCATTTTTTTTATCCGCTGCATTTTTTATTGCATCAGAAAATTCTGTTTTGGCTTTTGCAATGTGTGTTTTTAATTGGTCCATAGTTGCCATAAATTCCAGTCACCTCATTCATAAATTGCTTGGGAAATTAGACTTTATAACAAATTTCATTTCAAACCACAACCTGAAAGCTAATATTGTGGACCCTGATCCTTTTTTAATGTTGATGGCAAACTCAAATGATCTAGGTATCGTCTTCAAAACGCAGATAATTGCAATTCTATAAGGTTTATATAGTTGGTTGAGAGAAATTAATAGAATAACTAAGGGTGAACTTTTTTTTGGATCTTCTTAAACGATAACGATCATAGTAAAGCAAGATCGATACGACGCAGTGATATGTCGACTTGTTTTACGCGCACTTTAACAAGATCCCCTATTTTGTAAACTTTGTTTCTACGTTGACCCATCCATTTATGATCTTGCTCTATGTGTATATAATAGTCGTCTGTGAGACTAGATACGTGCACCAGTCCCTCAACAAAAACCTCTACTAGCTCAACAAAAAAACCAAATGGTGTCACGTTGACAATCGTTCCGGTAAAGGACTTTCCGATTTTGTCAGACATAAACTGCGTACGCCTAAGATCTGTTATTTCTCGCTCCACTTTCACTGCTTTTTCTTCTTTCAGAGTTGATTGTTCTGCAGTTTCTTTCATTTCTTTTGCAAGAATTTTTTTTTCGTGTGCGGAGAGTTTATGATTCAAACTTTCTTTAAGAAGTCGATGGGTTACTAAATCAGGATATCTGCGAATGGGTGATGTGAAATGAGTGTAGTGTTTGAATCCTAAACAGAAGTGACCGGGGTCTTTTTCCGAATACTGAGCTTTCTTCATAGTTCTTAGCAATAGCGTGTTGACTACTCTTTCCTCTGGTCGACCGCGGACTCTTTTAAGAATACTTTGAAGGTCAGTGGAGCTGACATTGCTCGGCGAATTTAAGCGAAGGCCAAACCCGGCAACAAACTCCTGAAATGCGGCAATTTTTTTTTCATCAGGTGATTCGTGAATACGATGAATAAAAGGAAGTTTTTTGTCGAATAAGTGGCGAGCTACCACCTGGTTGGCCACAAGCATGAACTCTTCTATCAATTCATGGGCTTCGTTGTGTTGTGCTTTGGTTATTTTTTCAACAGTCCCTTTTGAGCTCATGTGAATCTCTGGTTCCGGGACATGAAAATCCACGCTGCCGGATTTAAATCTTTGTTTGCGAAGAATTTTACTAAGCCGGTGCATATTATGTAAAATATCTATAACCTCGCTATGTTTATTTTCTGTCGCATCATTTTTAAGCAGGGAAGCTACTTCGTTATAGGTAAACCGGGTACAACTTTTTATAACAGATGTAAAAAAATCGGAATGAATCACCTCTCCTTTTTGGTTGAAGTCAATAAGTGCTGTCAGTGTTAATCGTTTTACATTTGGTTTTAGGCTGCAGATATTATTTGATAATTCGAAGGGGAGCATAGGTATGACATCACTGGGGAAGTAAATACTTGTTCCGCGTTCAAGGGCTTCCTTATCTAGATAGGAGTTTTTCTTTACATAGTGACTCACATCAGCAATGTGAACGCCTAATCTAAACCCTATGTCTGTTACATCTAGAGAGATGGCATCATCAAAGTCTTTTGCAGTTTCCCCATCGATTGTAAAAATAGTCCAGTCTGTTAAGTCTTTCCGGTCATTTAAATCTTTGTTGTTGATGTGTTCTGTTGTTTTTTTAGCTTGTTCCACAACATTAAGCGGGAACTCAAAACGTGTTCCTAGTTTGCGAAAAATTGAACTTAATTCCACTTTTGGGTCGTTGGAATATCCAAGAATTTCCGTGACTTTCCCAGTGAGTGGTTGGTGTTTTTCTGGGTAGGAAGTAATTTCAACGACAACGATCTGCCCGGTTTTAGCACCGAGTTTATGCTTGCTTGAAACAAAAATATCATGAAAAAATTTATTATCCATCGGTATAACCCATCCGTTACCATCTAGGGGTTCGAATAAACCTACCAAAGAGGTTGTTGACCTCTCTAAAATCCGCATTATTCGACCTTCAGGACGTCCTGAACTGTTATGTGATTCGATGCGTGCGATCACCTTATCTTTATGCATAGCACCAGCCGTACATTTTGGACTAATATATATATCTCCTTCTTGATCATTCTTTTCTGGTGTCAAAAACCCATAACCATTTGGATGGCCATTAAAAATACCTGTTATCAAGTTCATTTCATCAGGGAGGCCGTAGCGACCACCTCGTAAGCGGACTAAGGAACCTTCTCCTGCCATAAGTTTAATTTGATTGCGAAATTCCCGTCGTTGAACCTCGCTGATTCCCAGAACACGCGCCAATTCAGAAACCTTCATTGGTCGCCCAGCTTTTTTTTTGATTTTTTTTAAGATGCTATCTTTAGACAGTTTCATGAACTAATAGGCGGCAAAATTTTATAAATATTATTAAAAAGGTGAAGGTGAAAAGCTTGGGACTTCTTTGGTTAGATAAAAAAACATCTTAATTATAGTACTCTTAAAAAGTCAATTATATGGTCAACTTCGTGGGAAGAAAAAAAATAAGACGCTTTTCAGCATTCGGAGGTACTGTGCTGTTGCAATCAAAAAAGACCCGACAAATGAAAGAAGTTTTACCTGCAATCAATTAAAAGAGAAAATCATGTTTTTGATTTAGGTTGGTAGGTTAAGGAGTGAAGTGATTTTGATTTTTGCCTTCTCTTCTCATATAATCGCTACCTTGTCTTGCTATAGGAGCGACTTGTTTAATAACATGGGTTAGGGAATTTAAAATACTACATGAAAATCCAACTAGACTGGTTAAGAGAATACGTTGACGTCGACCTTAGCGCCGAAGAATTGGGGAATCTGCTCACAATGGCTGGTCTCGAAATAGAAGCACTGGAAACAGTGGAATTAAGTGATGGAACAAAAACCGAAGTTCTGGAGCTGAATGTGACCCCTAATCGAGGATATTGCCTTAATTATTTTGGGGTTGCTCGAGAAGTTGCCGCGCTTATCGGCAAATCATTTAAGCACCCTGACTATGAAGCAGAGCTAGAGAAATCATGGGGGACGGATTCAGTAGAAGAAGTGCTTAATGTGGACAACCGTGAACCGGCGTTATGTTTGCGTTACTCTGGAATGGTTATTGAAAACATTAAGCCGGGGCCGTCTCCCAAATGGTTGGTGGACCGAT
>JAPYPK010000006.1:0-2837 GCA_029937655.1 Nitrospinaceae bacterium | reverse complement strand
ATGGTTATTGAAAACATTAAGCCGGGGCCGTCTCCCAAATGGTTGGTGGACCGATTGACTGCGATAGGACTTCGTTCGGTAAATAATGTTGTGGATATTACAAATTTTGTTCTCATGGAATATGGTCAGCCTTTGCATGCATTTGATAAGGATTCGTTAGAAGGTTCTAGTATTACAGTGCGTCGAGGCAAAGCGAGTGAGGCATTTACAGGTATAGATGGAAGCGATTTAAAGCTAGATCAAGACACTTTAGTGATAGCAGATGCCACTAAGGCGGTTGCTTTAGCGGGTATCATGGGTGGCGCTAACAGTCAGGTTACGGAGTCTACTCGGCATATTATTTTAGAAAGCGCGAGTTTTAATTCAGTGATGGTGCGGAAAGGATCAAAGAAGTATGGTGTGCGATCTGACTCTTCCATCCGGTTTGAAAGAGGAGTGGATATTCAGGGCGTGGTATCAGCTCAAGCGCGAGCAGCTCTCCTTATAAGAAAATTAGCAGGAGGAACAATTCGAAAAGGACGAATTGATATTTATCCAACCCCCCAGCCGGCCAGAAATGTATTGTTGAGGATTCCGCGTTTAAATGAAGTTCTAGGCAGTTCCCTTTCCACTGACCGAATAGAGGACTGTTTGTCTCGTCTTGCGCTAAATGTTTCTACAATAGATGATGAAACCTTCGATGTGGAGATTCCTAGTACTCGCCCTTTTCTTACTAGGGAGATTGATCTGATAGAGGAAGTGGTCCGTTTAAACGGGTTTGATAAGGTTAGGGTGACCAGTCCTTCAGCGCGAATCAGCCCTGTTCGGTATACCCAAAAACAGTCTGCGGTTTGTGGTGTTAAAAGCCTTTTAAGTGGCATGGGTTTTTCTGAGGTCATTACATATAGTTTTATTGATGAGGCAGGGGCCAAAAAGTTCCAATCAGCATTTTCTCCCACGGTCCAAGCAGACGCGATATCGTTGAATAATCCAATTAGTACCGACATGGGGGTCATGCGCCCAAGCCTTTTACCTGGATTGATCCAGTCGGCAATAAGAAATTTTAGCAAGGGGCAAAAGCATGTGAAGATTTTTGAGTTTGGTAACGTTTTTATACGTGGGAAACAAGGCGAACGGGAGGAGCGAATGGTGGTTTCCGCATTCGTTTCAGGAGTGCATGGAAACAATATTTGGGAGCAAACTGGAAAAAGTTACGACTACTTTGATTTGAAGGGGTCTTTGGACTCTGTAGTTAGATGTTTGAAGCTAAAGTTGATTGAGCAGCCTGGATTGGAAAGGTCTTTTCTGTTAAAGAGCAGGAGCGTTGGGTTGACAGTAGATGCCCAAGATTGTGGGTTTTTAGGTGAACTGTCGCCCAGAATTGTTCGCCAATATGAATTGCCCAGGCACTGTGTTGTTTTTGAGTTGGATTTTGATAGGTTGGTTCATGCTTTGCCCAAGCAGGCCCAATTTTCTCCCCTCCCGAGATTCCCGGAAATCTATAGGGACATTTCCATACTGGTCGACAAGGCAGTTACTGCAGGTCAAGTGATTGATAAAATCAATCAAGCAGGAGGGTCATTGCTTAAGAAGGCAGAGTTGTATGACCATTTTGAGGGGAATAAAATTCAAGAAGGGAAAAAGAGTCTTACCTACGCTTTGGCATTTCAGTCAAGTGACAGAACTTTGGCTGATGAAGAGG
Source organism: Nitrospinaceae bacterium (assembly GCA_029937655.1). GTDB lineage: Bacteria > Nitrospinota > Nitrospinia > Nitrospinales > VA-1 > Nitromaritima. The sequence continues at coordinate 1,156 of JAPYPK010000006.1, read as the reverse complement.
TTAACCCTGTGTTTGAAAAAATTGTAAAAACTTTATCAAGTCAACTTGGTGCGATGTTAAGAGAGTAATTTTTATGAGTTTTATTGTTCTGGGTTTTGTTTGAATCCTAAATTGACCCTACCTATTGTAGGATGTTAGTCTTTGCGTGAATTAGGGTTGTTGGTTCATATCGTTATGCTCAGATTCTTTACTTTAAGGTTTTGTCAATGCCCGCTGATAAAATTAAACAGTTAGAAGAGTTGGTTTCCTCTGTATTACAGAACTTAGATAATTTTTATTCCGAAAATAGTCGACTTAATCAGCGAATACAAGTACTTGAAAAAGAAAAAGCGGCATCGTCTAAAGAAAGTAATAGAGCGAAGGATTTGTTAGAGAAAATGAAACAATTGGAAACCTCTCGTCGCAAATTGAAAAAGGACGGCTCTACCGTTCGCATTAAGATAAAAAATGTTTTAAAAAAAATTGATAAAATGGATTTTGTCTAGTTATGACATCGAATGAGATTACGATTTGCGGTAAGGTATACTATGTCAAGCCGATATCTTCTTCGGTATCTATGGAAGAAGTCGCGACTTTGGTAAATGTGAAGATGAAGGAATTTTTGGAAGCCAAAAACAAAACATCTATGGTGGATGTGGCGGTATTAACTGCGCTCAATTTAGGTCATGAATTAATAGAGTTGAAACAAGGAAAGAAATCCGAGGGTGAACAGCTAAATCAGCACCTTGATAGAATGATTCAAAAGCTTAAAAAAACTTTAGATGTTGTTGAAAAAAAAAGAGTTAGTGGTTGCTAGTCTTGCTTGATGAGTTCCTTTGTGTTAGTCTCACCCTTAGATGGGGTTGATTTATAGCTTCCCTGTCATGTTTGTGTAAAAATTTTATTTTTTGAGCCAATGCTTTGAAAACGGGGATGAATTTCTATCACGGTGTGCAAGCCTTATTTGTGATGCAAGATCGAAGGAAGCCTAAAGTGGTACACAGATTCCCCACCTGTCCTTGACAGGTTCAAAAAAATAATTTTTGCACGGCATTTCGGGGAGGTTTAAGTGTTTTTTTGTAGGGTTGAATTGATTCCCTTTATGTTCTCAGGAAAGTTGGGTGATGGGTGTCTGGAGCTTTATCTCTTTGCGCCTTTTGGTTAAATGAAGTTCCAA
>JAPYPK010000086.1 GCA_029937655.1 Nitrospinaceae bacterium | reverse complement strand
GTAGGGGTAGTGTTACGTGTCCTTCTTGAAAATCATTTCCTGGTGGTTTGCCTAGGTAGTTTTCTTCGCTGCCATAATCCATAGCATCATCCATAAGTTGAAATGCCATGCCAAATTGTGTGCCAAAGGCAATTAATGCCTTTTCCTGCTCAGAGTTTGTTTCAGAAAGTAATGCTGCTAGCTCACAACCGAGAGACATCATGGATGCTGTCTTGCGAAGAATAACATCAAGACAATGTTCTTCAGTGACGGATAACTTCCGAGCCTGACTGTATTCCATAATTCCGCCTTCTACAAGATGCTTGGTTGCCTCTGAAACCGAATTGATTATCCTTGAGTCGCAATCAGCAGCCAACATGAGAATGGATCGTGAAATTAGGAAGTCACCCACAAGTATACTGGCATCGCTTCCCCATTTTGCATTAACTGTTTCGCGTCCTCGCCTGATGGTGGTCTGGTCTACGACGTCATCATGAAGTAATGTTGCCGAATGGATGTACTCAATTACGCAACCATGCCGAATAACTCTCTCATCTACGTCACGACCACATAACTTGGTTCCAACCATAAGCAGAAGAGGTCGTATGCGTTTTCCACCATTCTTGAGTAAATAGTCACCTATACCTGGTATCAACGGAACGTCTGATTGATAGTTTTCCTGTATTGAGCGCTCTAACCGCAAAAGATCTTCTTTGAAAATATTTGTAACGTCGTTAAAATCCATAAATAAACTTACACTCAATAATGGATGAACCGTCTAGGAAATCATTAGTCAAATATCCCATAGCGGACTGTTTTTTCTGACTTTTTCAGTATGGGAAGGGTATATTTCTATTGGAATTTAGTGTTTTTGTCAAGGCAATACTTATTGGTTTCCTGGCTCAACTTTTACAGGAATAACCTATATGATTGATGTATTAAGACTTTTTCATATCTTTATTGTCATAGGGGTGTTTCGTACCACGAGATCAACATGTAGAGATTAAAACTTATGGAAGAACAGAATAAAAGTCCCTATTTCACCTTATTGTAACGTGAACGATTCACCGAAAGTTTCAGTCATCGTGCCTACATACAATCGCGCCAACCGATTGGAAGGAACCTTGCGTTCGATAGTCAGTCAAACCTATCAAGATTTTGAGCTCATAGTCGTCGATGATGGTTCTACCGATAACACTTCAAAGGTAATAGAATCATTTCCTAGTGCACAGTATCTACCCATGAAAAAAAACTCTGGTGTTTCTAAAGCCCGTAATATAGGTCTCGCCTGTGCAAAGGGGGAATTTATTTGTTTTCTCGACTCTGATGATTTGTGGAAAGAGAAAAAATTGGAGATTCAAATACATTGGATGGAAAGTAATACGGATAATCAGGTTTGCTATACCGATGAAATATGGGTTCGAAATGGGGTGAGGGTAAACCAAATGAACAAGCACCGTAAGTATACTGGGGATATATTTCGTCATTGTTTGGCCCTTTGTATCGTGAGCCCTTCTTCAGTTATGATTCGTGCCAAGTTATTTAGTGAAATTGGAAACTTTGATGAGTCGCTTCCTGCCTGCGAGGATTATGATTTATGGTTGAGAATCGCAGTGAAATATGCGTTTCACTTTATTGAAGAACCACTTATTATCAAACAGGGTGGTCATGAAGACCAGTTATCGCGCAAGTATTGGGGGATGGATCGATTTAGAGTCGCCGCCTTAAAAAAGTTATTGGACCAGAATTCACTCGATCAAGAGAAATTGAAATTAACCCGTTCCGCGTTAGTAGAAAAATGTTCTGTTTTGATTCAGGGATTTGAAAAACGTGGCAAAAAGGAAGATGAGTTTTTTTACCGAGCAATCGTTAATAAATACAGTTAGGGTTTCATAAAATATGATTATGTCAAAGAAATCAGGGTTCTTGTTTTTAGTTGTAGCCATGCTTTTGTCTTTTCCGGGGAATGCATTAAAGGCAAAGGAAAAACCTCAGAAGGTAATGGATCGTGTTCGTACATTATCTATAAAAATTTTAGAAAAATCTTTGCAGAGTGAAAATGCATTTATCCGTAGTGCTGCTGCCCGCGCTGCGGGTGAATCAGAATATTCTGGTCTCATTCCTTTCCTAAAAAAAGCAGCGAAAGACTCGTATCATACAACGCGATTATTTGCCTTGCAGGGAATAAAGAAGATTTCATTGGATGAAGCTCGCGCTATATCTATTCACATGAGCAAGGACTCCAATATATGGGTTCGTGGTGCGGCTATTGAAATGTTGGGAGAGTTGGGCGATGAGGCATTGGGAAATATCATCCAACCCCACCTTGAATCACCAGACCGAACAGTACGTTACGCTGCCGCAGGGGCGTTATTCAAGTTGGGAGATGAGAATCAATTAGATATTCTCTTAGATGGACTCAAGGGCGGTAGTTCTATTGACCGTTATCAGGCCATAGGTTATCTCGGTAAGTTAAATGATGAAAAAGTGATTCCGTATCTAGAGGGTCTGTTAAATGGGAGTGAGGATGAAATTATATTTTACAGTTTAAAAGCAATTGGCAAAAAAGTAGACAAGGGCATGCTACCCCGGTTACTAAGTTTAACGAAACACCATAATTCTTCGCTGAGATATCAGTCAGCACTTACTCTTGGCTCATTAAGAGGAACTTCTGGGCTTGAAGCACTCCGTTCTCTTTGTTCTGATGAAGATGGAATGGTGCGTTTGTCAGCAGCAGTGGCTTTAGTTCGAAAAGGGAGTAGTTTTTGCCGTGAAGTATTTTTAGATACGATCAAAGATGCAGATTACGGAATACGTAGTACAACGGCAAGAATACTTGGGGAACTGGAGATTCAAAATCGAGAGCAGTTGCTTTCAATTGCACTTATGGACAAGAATATCCGAGTCCGAACTTCGGCTACAAGAGCCGTTGGTATGATGGGTGGGGCTAGAGCATTCCCATTATTGTTGAGTAAACTGGAAGATTCTGAGGAGGTAGTGCGTACATACGCGGCAGGTAATATCATCAAACTTATGAAGCAGTGATGTTAAGGGATGTTGCGGTAGTTATTTTTTTTCGCGTTTGTTAAGTATTTAAGAGCTTGGTTTTTATTTTTATAAAAAGATATATGCTGATATATTTTTTCAAACGATTATTGCACGGTATCCCGGTTTTGTTTGTGGTGTCTACGATTACCTTCGTTATTATGCGTGTGGTTCCGGGGGGTCCATTTGATCAAGAAAAGAAACTTCCCCCAGAAATTCTAGTCAATATTCAGGCTAAGTATCATCTTGACCAACCCGTAACTACTCAATATCTACTTTACTTAAAGCAATTGGTTCAGGGTGATATGGGGCCTTCCTATAAATATATTGGCCGGGATGTTGCTGATATCATATTGGATACATTCCCGGTGTCGATAACTTTAGGGGTGTTGGCCATGCTAGTTGTTATGGGAGTAGGTATTCCAATGGGCGTGTGGTCGGCCTACCGTCAAAATTCTGTGATTGACAGAATTTGTATGTTTTATGCGACATTGGGGATTTCTATCCCCAGTTTTGTTTTGGGAACGGTGCTGGTCTGGTTGATGTCTCATAAATTGCAATGGTTGCCTCCAGCCCTGTGGGAAGGGCCGCGTCACATGATTTTGCCTGCAATAGCTTTAGGCGCACCTTTTAGTGGGTATATCGCTCGATTGACCCGCTCTGCAGTGCTGGAAGTATTGTCCTCAGATTATATACGAACGGCTCGTGCGAAAGGGCTTACAGAATCCGTTATTCTTTTCAAACACACTTTGAAAAATTCGATTTTCCCCATAATTTCAGTACTAGGCCCTTTAACCGCGGGCTTGGTAACAGGTTCGTTTGTGATTGAATTTATATTTTCGATCCCGGGTATGGGGAGCTTTTTTATCACTGCTGTGACCAATCGAGACTACCCACTCATTATGGGAGTGACTTTGATTTATGCTGTGTTAATTGTTCTTGCAAATATTTTAGTAGATATTATTTATATGTGGCTTGACCCAAGGGTGAGAGTGTGAGTTTTTTTTCAAAATTAAGTTTTGGGTTTTTAGGGGTAGTTTTTTTTTCGGCGATATTTGCCCCGTGGATTACTCCGTACTCCTATGAAACTCAGGACACACTTAATACATTAGCAACACCTACCTTCAGTCATTTAATGGGAACTGATAGATTGGGTCGTGATTTATTTTCGCGTCTTATATATGGCGCACGTGTTTCTTTATTTATAGGCATTTTGACTACACTGCTAGCGCTTGTAATAGGAACAATTTATGGCTCTATTTCGGGTTACATTGGCGGGCGGATAGATGGTTTCATGATGCGTGTGGTAGATGTTATATTTGCTCTACCAGACATGCTGATGATCATACTTGTTACAGTTATGATGGGGAGGGGTGTTGCAGGAATGTTCATTGCCCTTACGCTTGTGAGCTGGGTGACAGTTGCTCGTTTGGTTCGAGGAGAAGTATTACGAATCAAAGAAACAACTTATGTAGAAGCTGCCCGTGCACTGGGTGCGAGTAGCCCAAGGATACTAATGCAGGAGATACTGCCTAATATTTTGGGTTTGGTGGTAGTCACCCTGACCTTCAGAATTCCTGTAGCAATTTTAGCCGAATCAACCTTAAGTTTTATCGGGCTGGGGGTTGCTCCTCCATTTAGTAGTTGGGGAACAATGGCTAATGAAGGCTGGAAGTCTATAAAGTTTTATCCTCATCTTATTCTATTCCCGTCACTTGCTATTTTTTTTACAATTTTAAGTTTCAACTTCTTAGGTGATAGACTTAGAGATGGTCTGGATCCGAGAAATAAAACTCGATTTGGCTGATTAGGTTACTTTCAGGGTAGAAATGTTATTTGATCTAATGATCTAAGTTTAAAGAATATTTTCTTTTAACTGATTTTAAGTCTCGGTAAAATAAGGTATTATTTTAAAAGAAAGCAGATTAGAGGCTTCCGAGATGTATCGGGATGGTTTTTTTTTAAGCTTAAGTTTGCTTAGAAATATCGAATTGACAAGTGTTGTAAATCGTTATAAATTGGCTAAATTTCAAATTATGGTAGTTTTGATATGTTAACGAGGTTAGCTGGTGAGCAGAATCAAAGACGATTTGGTTTGTGAAATCATACGCATTTCACAAACGAATTTGTTGGCTAGAAAAAAAAATGAATGCAGTGACGGGTCTGGGGACGATGTAGTGATGAAGTGGATTCAGTGCAACGCTTTCAGTTATAGAGAAAACTATAAAGAGTGTTTAGATTCTTATTCTGCGATAGAGCTTGGAGATATGTTGAGTATGTTGACCCAATCTAAAAAAGACTTAGATGAAATTTTAAAAAAGTATCCTCAGCATTAGTTTTAGTTTGCGTGGTCTCCTGAATAAAATATTAAGATAACTTGAGGAATTGTAGTATGACTGAGGCAGAACCTTCTGGGAAAGTTGATCCCCCATCAGATAAAACAGCAGAACCAAGCGCTGTAAAAGAAACTGCCCCTGCAAAGATAACAGCTCCTGGAAAAAAACCAGTCCCCGAACTAAAGCCTTTTGCTGACAATGGTGACGGAACAGTTACCGATCCTAATACTGGGTTAACATGGAAACAGGCAGATGCTTGGTTGGATACCCATAAATTTTATACTTGGCAGGATCACCGGACTTATGTGGATCAGATTAATAAAGAAAAGCACGCTGGAATCGATAATTGGAGAATTCCCAATAAACAGGAAGCCTCCACTCTCGTTGACAAAACAGGGACTAAAAGTTGTGAAGATAAAAATGGAACAATGTTTCCTCTTGACCCGATTTTTGATGCAGGTTGTGTTGCGAACACTTGGATTAGTGAGTGCTCCGATG
>JAPYPK010000085.1 GCA_029937655.1 Nitrospinaceae bacterium | reverse complement strand
TTATGTTAATGATTTCCAGCTCATTCCAGATTCTAGGCTGAAAAAATATGCATGAAAACTTAAACAGAGAAGAAGAAATCAAGGTGCCTCCTGACCGATCTTTCGGTATAGTATTCACCCTCGTATTTTTAGCTATGGGGATATGGGTAGTCTCTGAAGGGCAGTCTAAGGGATGGCTTTTTTTTGTAATTGCCGCCCTTTTTTTGGTTGTTGCCATAGCACGCCCCTGCATTTTAGGTCCTCTCAATAGAGCATGGACAAAATTTGGACTTCTCCTTGGTCAGGTGTTCAATCCCCTCCTATTAGGAGTCGTTTTTTTTCTGGTTGTCACCCCGATAGCAGTTGTCATGAGACTATGGGGCAAGGATTTCCTTCACCTAAAATCTAAACCCGGTCTCAAAAGTTACTGGATCGATCGCAGTTCTGCAGGCCAAAAAATCGGTTCGATGACTAAACAGTTTTAATTAAACCTGAGGCATATATGTCATTTTTAAATGAGTTTTGGGAATTTCTTCGTGAGCGAAAGAAGTTCTGGTTGTTACCTATTATTTTTGTTCTCTTGTTGATGGGTGGGTTAATTGTCTTAACTCAGGGTTCTGCTGTTGCTCCCTTTGTCTACACCCTATTTTGACGCAGAAACCAATACAAATTCTGGGCCTCTCGGCCTACTACCATGATAGCGCGGCAGCGCTCATTCAAAATGGTTGCATTCTCGCCGCTGCTCAAGAGGAGCGGTTTACACGAATAAAACACGATGCTCGATTTCCCATCAACGCCATCGGATATTGCTTGAGTGAAGCCAGGATCTCTCCTAAAGAAATTGACTATGTGGTTTTCTATGACAAGCCGTTTTTAAAGTTCGAGCGGTTACTGGAAACCTACTTGGCCTTTGCTCCGAGAGGATTCAACTCCTTCAGAAAAGCCGTCCCCTTATGGCTCAAAGAGAAACTGTTTCAGAAAAAAATGCTATGTGACGAGCTGCATAAGTTCGGATTTGAGGGCAACCTAGCAAACAGGCTTTTATTTTCCGAGCATCACTTGAGCCATGCGGCGAGTGCGTTTTTTCCTTCCCCTTTTTCCAAGGCTGCCATACTAACAATGGATGGGGTGGGCGAATGGGCAACAACTTCACTTGCTTTAGGAAAGGAAAACAAGATAGAGATCCTCAAAGAAATCCATTTCCCTCATTCTATCGGACTCCTGTATTCGGCTTTCACTTATTACACTGGGTTCAAGGTTAACTCAGGTGAATATAAACTTATGGGACTCGCTCCGTATGGTGAACCAAAGTATGCGCAGCAAATATTAGATCATCTGATTGATCTGAAAGCCGACGGATCGTTCAGACTCGACCTCTCCTATTTTAATTATTGCACTGGACTCACTATGACCAGTACCCGGTTTCACGATTTATTTGAGGGCCCTCCCCGTTCTGCGGAATCACAATTGACTCAGAAACATATGGATATTGCAGCCTCCATCCAAAAAGTGACTGAGGAAGTGGTCCTTAGACTTGCTCGTTCACTCATAAAAGAAACCGGGGAAAAAAACCTTTGTCTAGCAGGCGGGGTAGCACTGAACTGTGTCGCTAATGGAAAAGTACTTCGTGAAGGAGGTCAAAATCACCTTTGGATTCAACCCGCTAGCGGTGATGCGGGTGGAGCCCTTGGGGCGGCCCTAGCAGCCTATCACCTGCATCTGGAGCAACCAAGACAACTGTCTTCTTCAGGTGACTCCATGGAGGGAAGTTATCTCGGACCTATGTTCCCGGATGAGGAAATTGCTAAACGACTAGAAGGGATGAGCGCACGATTTGAAGTTCTTGAAGAGGATGAGCTCATTCGTTCCTGTGTCGAAATTCTTCAAGAGGGCAAAGCTGTCGGCTGGTTTCAAGGAAGGATGGAGTTTGGTCCCCGGTCACTGGGAGCTCGCTCTATTCTCGGCGATGCCAGATCACCACAAATGCAATCGGTTCTTAATTTAAAGGTCAAGTTTCGTGAATCATTCAGACCATTTGCCCCGTCAGTATTAAGAGAAGACGTTTCTGAATGGTTTGATCTGGATACCGATAGTCCTTATATGTTACTGGTAGCCGATATTTCAAAAAAATACCAGCGACCCATGACGGACGAGCAGAAACAGTTGTTTGGAATAGAAAAGTTAAATGTGCCGCGTTCTGATATTCCAGCAATCACTCATGTGGATTATTCCGCTCGCATTCAAACGGTGCACAGAGAAACCAATCCCCGCTATCATAAATTACTTTCGGCATTCAAGTCTCGAACCGGTTGCCCGGTTCTGGTCAATACCAGCTTTAACGTGCGAGGAGAACCCATAGTCTGTACTCCTGAAGATGCTTTCCGATGCTTTATGGGAACCGGGATTGAAGCGCTTGCTATAGGAAACTGCTTTTTAAGAAAAGAAGCTCAACCACCTCATTTAAAAGAAAACTATACAGAAATGTTTGATCTGGACTAATTCCCGAATCAGCTTTGTAAGTTTCCTGCGGGATATTTATTTGATTGAAATTTTTTGAGGTGTATTTTGGGTCATGGATTACTTTTCACCTCGTAGAAAAGAATCGTATAACCTATGCTAAAATGGCGTTGTATCGATGGTTAAAAAGAAAAATATTAGCGCATAGCTGGAGGCATCTTTCAATTAAAGATAACTCGCACTAAATTTTTAAACATAATGGTTTGTGCGAGAGGAATTTGGTGAGAACTTGATTTAGAATTGTATTTTAAAAATAAACAGAAATCTAAAATCTTCCGTCTACATTAATAACCTTTACCTTCGCACAAAACATGAATACGAAAATAGAGGATATTGACTCCTGTAAAAAGAAAATCAAATTTGATATTGCCTATAAAGACTACCAAGCAAAGGTTCAAAGCTCTTACCTTACTCTCGCTCGGCAAGTCAAGGTTCCGGGGTTCCGTCCGGGGAAAGCACCAATGTCAATGTTAGAAAAACGATTTGGACCAAATGTTAAGAAGGAGGTCATGACCCAACTCGTCAGCGAAAGACTCGCTGAAGTGATAGAAGAAAAAGGGTTCCGCTCTGTAAGTCCACCAAAAATTCTAGAAGTCGAAGCTGAAGAAGGAACTGATATAAGTGTTTCAGCTTCAGTAGAAATTGTTCCTGACTTTAAAATTAACGACTACTCCAAAGTAGAAATTCCCATTGAAATCACACGAGTGACTGATGAGGATGTGAATCAAGCTATTAATTATCAACGCGAACGTCAGGGCACCAAAGTACAAGTATTAGACAGGCCTGTTGAAGACAAGGACTTTGTTAAGCTTGACTTTAATGGAACTCTGAACGGCGAAGCATTTGAAGGCGGGAAGGGCAGTGACCATATAGTTCAAATCGGCTCTGAGTACCTGTTGAAGGACATGGGAAGGCAACTCATAGGTATGTCCGTGGATGAAGAAAAAGATATCCCTGTTCAAATCCCTGAAAATTACTCCTCTAACAAATCCATCGCAGGCAAAGAGGTTATTTTTCATGTCTCTCTAAAAGGAATCCAGAAAAACCAACTTCCCGAACTGAATGACGACTTTGCTAAAAATATTGAGCCTAAAGATAAGTTCGCTAGCTTAGAAGACATGAAGCTACAAATTAGGTCTCAACTGGAAGAGCATGCTCGCGGAGATGCTCATAGGGAGGCTAAAAAAATAGTCGCAAAAAAAATCACTGAAATGAATCCTATCGAAGTCCCCGAGGGCTTAGTGGAAGAACAAATCAAGCATATGGTCATTCAGGCTTTAAAAAAGGGACAACAGACCCAAAACAAAACAGAACCTATCAACGAAGAAGAAATACATGTAACAGACTCACAAAAGAAAGAACACAGAGAAAATGCCACCCAACTCTTACAACAGGAGCTGGTACTTGATCAATTGGCCTCTAACCTTAATATTAAGATTGGTGAAAGTGAACTCAATGCGGAGGTCAACAATATGGTTCGTATGTTGGGCGAAACGAATGCCCACAAAATGAAAAAACAATGGGAACAAAATGGTGTCTTAGCTAGATTACAAAGCCGAATTAAGCGTGATAAGACGCTCGATGCAGTGATGAAGGAAGTCCAGGTAAAGGAAGAAGTTGTTGACAGAAAAGAAGATATTGACAATAATTAAAGCAACACGTCTTAGCTTATTTTTTGCATTGCTCCAAGCAGTTCTTAAGCCCCACATAGGCTAGGGGGATATGACTTAGCCTTCTCATTATTCTATAATTGAAAAAGAAAGAACGTATATGACGGATACTTATAATCAGTTGATACCAATTGTAATTGAACAAACCAGTCGCGGAGAGCGCTCTTACGATATTTATTCGCGCCTACTTAAAGACAGAATCATATTCCTTGGTACCGGAGTTGACGATAATGTAGCCAACGCCATTATAGCCCAAATGCTTTTTTTAGAATCAGATGAACCCGATCAAGATATTTATCTATACGTCAATACTCCTGGTGGACAGGTAAGTTCGGGAATGGCTATCTACGATACCATGCAATATATCAAGCCAGACGTGCAGACAATTTGTATTGGACAGGCAGCCAGTATGGGTGCCTTGCTATTAGCAGCTGGAGCCAATGGAAAACGATTTTCTCTTCCACATGCAAGGATAATGATCCATCAGCCAAGCGGTGGGTTTCAAGGTCAACATACAGACATTGAAATTCAGGCCAAAGAAATCTCCCGTATTCGAGACATTCTTGACGGAATACTCGCAACGCACTCCGGGCAGGACGCTAAAAAGGTTCGCAAGGATACCGAGCGGGATCACTATATGACTGGTGAGGAAGCTTTAAAATATGGTTTAATTGATAAGCTAATCACTAAACGCGAAGAGGCAGAAAAGAAGAAGCAATAAATTTTGACCGAGAATATGAGCTACCTTTTCTCTTGATCACCCAATAGAGGAATCCTATGAGTAAAAAAAAGTCCCCAAAGAACAATAACTACAGATGTTCCTTTTGTGGCAAGAGCCAAGATGAGGTTAAAAAGCTGATCGCTGGCCCAACTGTCTTTATATGTGATGAGTGCATCGAACTATGTAACGAAATCATGGTAGAAGAATGGGCTCAAGCAAAGTCCGAGGATGTACAACACTTATTAAAACCAAAAGATATCTACAATCACCTCGAAAATTATATTATCGGGCAAAACCGTTGCAAGCGCATACTTTCAGTCGCCGTTCACAACCATTTCAAGCGGATAGAAGCTAATATAAATATGGACGAAGTAGAACTTCAAAAAAGCAATGTGCTGCTTATTGGTCCTACCGGTTCTGGGAAAACTTTAATGGCTCAAACGTTGGCAAAAATTCTTGACGTGCCATTTACTATTGTTGACGCCACAACACTTACCGAAGCCGGTTATGTTGGAGAAGATGTAGAAAATATCATCCTCAAACTATTACAAGCTGCAGACTACGATGTGGAAAAAGCGGAGCGAGGAATTATTTATATTGATGAGATTGATAAAATATCTCGCAAAACAGAAAACCCATCAATCACTCGTGATGTGTCAGGGGAAGGCGTACAACAAGCCTTACTTAAAATTATTGAGGGCACCACTGCCAGCGTTCCACCACAAGGCGGAAGAAAACACCCTCACCAGGAATTTTTACAAGTTAACACATCTAATATCTTGTTTGTCTGTGGTGGCGCTTTTGTTGGCCTCGACAGTGTCATCCGTAGCCGTGTAGGAAAAAAAACACTTGGATTTAGCCAAGAACCCATCTCAACAGGAAAAATAGAAACGGAAGATCTTCTCGAAAAGGTACAACCGGAAGATCTTCTCAAGTACGGACTCATCCCAGAATTTGTAGGGCGGTTTTCTATCGTTGCGACTCTTAATGA
>JAPYPK010000084.1 GCA_029937655.1 Nitrospinaceae bacterium | reverse complement strand
AAGAAAAAAGCAAAACGGAAAAGATAGTCTAACGCCAAACTGTTTTGCGGATTATAGAATCGTTTCAGCGCCCAAAAACATTTTTCCCCTACCGAAAAACACCCCTTTATTTTCTTTGCGAACGCAGCTCAAATTTAAACTCATTGAATAATTGTCGGTTATTAGTTTATTTTACAAAACACACCTTTTAGGTATTCCCCTTCGCTGAATATAAATGGATGGTCCTTAGCGTGGCTGGTACGGTTGATTTCTTCATACCCACGCCCAGTTGACTGAATTCCTGAAAATACCGCCTTAAAAAAACTCAAGGGTTGAACATGAACTGAACAGGACGCAGCAAAAAGAATACCTCCTTTTTTAGTAACCTTAGCACCTGCCTGGGCGAGCTTCATGTACGCATTTAGAGCAACATTTGTTTGTTTTTTTCTTTTCGCAAACGCTGGTGGATCTACAATAACTAAATCATACTCCTGGTTATCCAATTCTAATTCTGACAAAGCATCGAACCCATCTGCTTTCATTTGACTAAATTCTTCTACTGAAAAATTTCGATTTGAAAAGCATAGCCTTAAGTTTTTTCTAGATGCCGCCAATGCAAGAGAATTAGAGTCAATTTCTAACACTGAACTTGCACCACCGGCAAAGGCATAAGCTGAAAATGCTCCTGTGTAACTAAATACATTCAACACGGAGTTCCCCCTCGATAACAAACGGACTTTTTGTCTATTATCTCGTTGGTCAAGATAAAACCCTGTTTTTTGCCCAGCAATTACATCCACTTCAAAATCAAGTCCATTTTCTTTAAAATGAACCGGTCCCTCTAATTTGCTACCAAACAGGAGGTGTCCTTCATTATACTTTTTTGAAATCCCCTCTAATGCTGCTACCTTTCGACTCCGTCTTAAAACACAACGCTGGGTAGAAAGTTTTTTTTTAAATAACGTAATCAAGGTGTCCAGATATGGAACCCATGCCGAGGTGTATAGCTTTAGAACTACTGTCTCTTCATAACGATCAAGCACTAACCCAGGAAAACCATCATTCTCTCCATTTATAACACGGTACCCTGTTGTCCCTTCACCAAATAAATTTTCACGTAGTTTCAGGGCTCTGTTAAGCCTTACTTCAAAAAAACGGCTGTCTATGTCTACTGGATTGGAAGTTTGTAAGATACGCAAACGAATATCTGATTCCGGATCGTACAAACCAATTGCGAGAAATTTGTTTTTGCTATCATACACCACCGCTAAGTCACCAAGCTTTCCTTCTACCTTTTCGTTTTGAACTTGATAATGAAATATCCAAGGATATCCCTGTCTAATTTTTTTCTCCAGTGTTTTGGAAATTTTGATATGTATCATTGAGTTTAGTTATTCAAATAGAATTTGAATTTCACGAGAAATCAATACAATATTTTAATATTGAATAGGGATATGACTCTAGTTCATTAAGCTAAGAATTTTTGATTGTCGATCTGACACATGTGGTTGTGGCTTCAACACTGACCAGGTTCGGGGATTAGGTAAAACTGATGCCATTAAAGCCGACTCAACGGGAGAAAGAGTTGCGGATGAATGTTTATAATATTTGCGAGAGGCGTGTTCACACCCAAACATACCATTGCCCCATTCGATAACATTTAAATAAACTTCTAAAATACGTTTCTTCGTCCATAAATTTTCGATCAAAAAAGTAAACCACACCTCAAGAGACTTGCGAAGCCAATTACGATCTTGCCATAAGAATACATTACGTGCTGTTTGCATGGAAATGGTACTAGCTCCCACCGTTTTATCAGTCGCGAGATTAATCCTGATAGCGGCCTCAACTGCATACCAGTCAAATCCACTATGGTTATAAAATTTTTGATCTTCCGCGACTATAACAGCGCGAACAAGGTTAGGAGAAATTTGATTCAAGGGAATCCAATGTTTCAGAAAAGTGGGGTACGCTTTATCATAACCCGATTCAACCCAACGAATCCATAGTAAGGGGGTGGTGGGGGGATCAACAAACCGATAAACCAAAACAGGCATTACTGTGACAATTAGAAAAAAAATCAAAAAATCAAAAAATATTTTAATAAAATAGATTTTGACCGAGGTGTGAATTTTTTTTGCGATTTTTTTTTTACGCGAGGCATTGGCGCACGCCCTCCCCATATACAAAAATATTTATTACACGTGCTACTTAATCAGCCTGAACATTCCGTTCAATCTTATTTTTATCATAAAACGCGTCATAAACACTTACTGTTTCTTTAAATTCGCCTCTTTCTTGGTCAGAAATATCCCGCTGGTAGGTCTTATGATATTTAAAGTCAAAGGGGTTATACACGGTATTTTTGTTACTTCGACCACGAACCTCATAATGTAGATGAGGTGCAAAACTACGGCCCGTATTTCCAGATTTTCCGATTATCTCACCTTGTTTTACGTACTGTCCTCGTTTAACTAGGACTCGACTCAAATGAAGGTAGCGAGTTTTAATTTTTTGATTTGGATGGTCGACCTCAATGCAATAACCATTAGCTCTTCTATTCCAATTGGCGCGACTGACACGACCATCAAAAGTTGACCGGATGGGTGTTCCAACCTCTGCCTTAAAATCTGTTCCAGCATGGCCTCGCCTCCCTTTTCTAAAATCACCCGGCAGCGAGACTATTTCCATATATTCGTCGATTGGTGACTGTTCTTTTACAATCCGTTGAGAAATTTCTTTACCATTACGATCAAAATACCCCCCATATTTCGCTCCTCGCTCCTTGTAAAAATTAGCCTCCATTGTTTTTTTTAAATAATTGCTTGTATAAATTAATTGCAATATTTTGAACTGACCTTCATTACCTAATCGTTCGTAGACTACATTCAGACCGTCCCCATTGCGCATTTCTTTATTTACATCCAGAAACCAGGCCATCAACCTTGCTATATGAGCGGCTAACGAATCACATTCATCTCCTAATTTTACTTTATGGCATATCGTATAATTTAAAGAATTTTTGACTTTTAACTTTAGGGTTTGAATACTAGGTTTATTGGGTTGAATCGACGGATCAAATAAAACCCGTTCAACTTTGTAAGAAGATGTTTCTACTAAATTAAAACCTTGGACCGACTCTTCTTCATGAATGTTTGTCTTTAACCTCGACTCCAAAGGTTGTCTTTTTAACGCAGCCGAGTGTAACTCAACTGAACTCTCCTCAGTATTCTTTTTTACTTGCGACCCGACTTCATATGCGCTGCCTACTGAACTTAACTCATACTGACAAGCCATAAAATACATATTAAATCCCAGAGAAGTTACAAATAATAGGTTGAATAACATTCTCAAAGAAAAGGTCTTACGAATGTTTTTTCCATGATTTTTTACAAAAAATTGTGACTGCATAGCTATTGCATTCAGAGGTTAAAAGTTAGCGGCGAATTAATTTTATATTGCTCAAATTACGGTTGAAATATTGAATTACTACAAGATAGGGAGAAGTACTCTGCTGGCTTGCGTTTATAGGACATTTAGGTTATTCATATTAATATATTAATTATTTTACCTATCATTAGATCAATCTTTTTGTTGTTTTCTCGAGGCAAAGCAGCATTATCTTGCTTTATATTTTAAATAAAATCAATAACTTATATGAACCCCACTTCTCTTCGCACGGGTAGGGAAAGAAAGTTTTCCCCCGAGACTATCTTTATCGATAAGTCAGTTGCAGACCATCCGCTTACCTTGAAAACTCTTCTTCAGTTTCCAGACACGCCCGTCGAACGTAATATTACCGTTGATGAGGCCGTTGAAATAATCCAGAAAACTTCAAGTGATGTTTTTGGGGCTGGAAAACGTAATTTGGCCCTCACTCGATTTAAAGG
This sequence comes from Nitrospinaceae bacterium, assembly GCA_029937655.1. Lineage (GTDB taxonomy): Bacteria > Nitrospinota > Nitrospinia > Nitrospinales > VA-1 > Nitromaritima. Next base: position 2,025 of record JAPYPK010000084.1, on the reverse strand, counting down.
TTCGTTTCTAAAAAAATGCCCTGGGATTAGCACAGGAATGGTTTGCTGTAATTACTACGTGGTCAATCTTCTTAAAAATTGCATATACGATTGTTCCTATTGTTTTTTGCAAGATTTTCTTCAAAACAATCCGCTACTTGTTGCTTACGTTAATATCGAAGATTTATTAGATGAGCTAGAGAGAACATTCGCAGCTCACCCCGACCGGACATTTCGCGTAGGGACAGGAGAGTTAACTGATAGCCTAGCTCTTGATCAAGTTATTCCATTCTCGCAGCAATTAATTCCATTTTTCAACAAAAAAAAAAATGCGGTTCTTGAACTCAAGACAAAATCAAACTGTGTGATTAATCTACTAAACCAGAGCAGCGCAGATAATGTTATAGTTTCTTGGTCGTTAAACCCACAAATAATTATAGATCAAGAAGAAAAAGGAACGCCAAACCTCGAACAAAGATTAGAGGCTGCTCGGCTGTGCTCAAACAAGGGTTATAAAATAGGAATACACCTCGACCCTATTATAATTTTCCCAGGCTGGGAGAGAGCATACCATGGCATGATTAAAAAAATATTCGAAGTGCTATCACCGTCGCAAATAGAGTGGGTAAGCCTTGGGAGTTTTCGCTATCGAATGTCTCTTAAGAAAGTCATAAATGAACGTCATAATAATACTCGCCTATTTACAGGCGAACATATTTCGAGCAAAGACGGGAAACACCGCTACCTTAGATCCCTTAGGAATGAAGTTTATAAAAACCTTCACAGTCTCTTAAAAAATTTCTCTAAAGATTTAAACGTCTATCTATGCATGGAAACCAGAGAGATCTGGGAAGGGGTTACAGAAAAGATGCCGCGGGCCGATGAAAAGCTAGATAAATTTTTTGACCTATAAAATCTCAATCACAAACGCATAGGCATGACGATACTTTGGTAGTCTTTGTCACCATTTGAGGTGATCAGACATGAGGATTTTTCGTCTTTCAGGTTAAGGACAACTTCTTCGTCATCAATCACGCTTAACACATCGAGAACATATTTAGCATTAAGCCCGACTGAAACATCCTCTCCAGAATAAGCGATAGCTATTTCCTCCCTAGCCTCGCCTAGCTCAGTCGTATCTGTAGTCAAAACAATATTCCCTGACTGTATATCAAAGCGAACCATTTTCGATTTTTCATCAGCCAGCAACGCAACACGCTTTAAAGCATGCTGGAACACATCGCGGTTAATCTGTACTTGCAGTTTATTATCGGAAGGAATAACTTGCTGGTAATTTGGGAATTTACCATCAATCTTTCTGGAAACAATAACCTGATCGCCTTGCCTAAAGGCCAAATGATTATTTTTTTCTGAAAATAAAAACGTAGCCTCTTCGTCTTCAACGAGTTTCATCAACTCTGCTAAAGCCTTTTTGGGTATAAGGTAACTTCCTTTTTCACCTTTTGAATTACCACCAAGGTCCCTCCGAATTACTGCTAATCGGTGCCCATCAGTTCCGACCATTTTCACTTTTCCATTATCTTGCTCTAGCAATAAACCGTTCAGAACCTGTCGTGTTTCATCGGGAGACTGCGCAAAAAAAGTCTTTCGGATCATTTCTTTAAGTAGCTTACCGCTCAGTTCCATTAGACTATCTTGACTAAATTCTGGAAGAGGAGGGAAGTCTTCCGAGGGCATTCCTGGTAGACGAAATTTTGATTTACCACACTTAAGTCTAATCCAATGGTTTTCTTCCTTGATGAGGTGAACTTCCTCTCTTGGTAGCTCACGCAGAATATCAAATAATTTTTTAGCATTAAGGGTTACCTCCCCCGCAGCAACAACATTGGCAGGGTAATATCCTTTAGCCCCTATTTCTAGGTCGGTAGCCTGAATACCAATTCGATCTTTTTCTGCAGTGAGTAAAAAATGCGACAGTATGGGCATCGCACCCTTGGTTTCTGCAATCCCTTGAACTTTTTGCACTCCATCGAGGAAAATATCCTTGTCTATCCTAACTTCCATTTGGCGGGTCTCCAAAACGTG
>JAPYPK010000083.1:3100-5916 GCA_029937655.1 Nitrospinaceae bacterium | reverse complement strand
AAACTATAAAAACTATATATAAAAACGGCCACTATCACCGTTCTATTCAACAAATGTACTATTAGAACTGGGGGAACTTATCATTTTTTCATGCTATTTGCAAAGCTCAAATTCAATCTTTTTGCGTTATTTTAATATGCAGTTTACTTTTCCCTCTTAAAATCAATACATGTATTTCCCCGCCTTCTAAAACTGAGCTTAAAACCTCTTTAAATTCAATGATTTTAGAGACTGCTCTCCCATTAATAGCTTCAATATAATCTCCCACCCTAAGCCCCTGCTTTTCGGCCGTGGAACCTGGGTAAACCCTTGACACAACAACTCCTTTGTCACCACCCAGACTTTCTACTTCCATACCCAGAGACGGTTCATCAATGCCCTGAAGTGACTTTTTAAAAACTTTATCCGGTCTTTTTTTCTGCCTTTCCAGCTTGACGGTGACTACTTTGCGCTTTCCGTCTCTAAGAATATCCAGGTTTACCGATTGTCCCGGCGAAAAAGCACCTATTAGACGGATCACCCTGCTCGGTGTGTCCACGGCGGTGCCTCCAATTCTTAAAATCACATCTCCGATACGAATCCCTGCCCGATGAGCAGGGTCCCCCTCGAAAACAGAGTTCACCCAGACACCCTCCCCCGCTCTCCCTTTTACCTCTTGTGCAATTTTCGCAGTTACCGACTCGATGCCAACTCCCAACCAACCTCGTCGCACTTCCCCAAACTCAAGCAACTCACCCACAACCTTACGAACAATATTGGAGGGGATAGCAAACCCGATGCTCTGTGCATAGTTGATGATGGCCGTATTGATTCCTATGATATCCCCCCGAATATTCAGTAGTGGTCCACCACTATTACCGGGGTTAATCGATGCGTCGGTCTGAATAAAGTCTTCGTAGCGTGAGAGGTTTACATTTTCTCTATTCAATCCGCTGATGATCCCAAAGGTCAGCGTATCATTGAGTCCATATGGATTTCCTACTGCAACTGCAAATTGACCAATCTTAAGTCCCGAGGAATCACCCAATATGGAACTCGACAAAGTCTTCTCTGTTTCAATCTGAACCACAGCGATATCAGTGTCCTCATCTATTCCCAAAACGGTACCTACTTTCTCCTCCCCACCGAGCAAGGTAACCTTGATTTTTCCTGATCCCCGAACAACATGACCATTAGTAACAATAATCCCCTTCACTCCATCAATAATCACCCCCGAACCTGCACTTGCGGGCACCCCCGATTTATCGCCCTGCCGACGGATCGAAGGGGAAGGAGGGACGTACGCGGACATGCTCACTACCGATGGACGGACCTTGTCAGCAAGAGATACAAGCGCCTCTTCTAGTTCGACCAAAAGATTTTGCCCGGTTGAACCCGCATGTGCCGGGTTAGTAAAAAATAAAATGATGCACACCGGAAAAATGATCGCCTTCAAGAACTGAGTTTTCTTTAATAAGTGGTTCATTAGCAGCGTAGTCAACTAGATTTTCTAAACAAATAAAACGCTAGTGATCTCTAATAAATAAGTAGAAGCGGTAGAAATAAATTGAGAATCCAAAAAAACCAGCGCCAAACAGTGCTACAGTTTTCTAAAGATGGCACTCGTTTCTAATACCAAGGCCATCTATTAATTGTTTATGGAACCGTACAGCAAGTAAATTTTCGAAGTAAAAAAACTCTATCTATAGGATAGAACTCTGTCAAGAAGTAATCCCTGCAAAGAGGCCTGTGTGAAACAAGGACGCCATGACCTTAACCAGGAATAACTTTTTTATTCGTAAAAACACCCTCAAGATCGCGATTTTCTTTTTCCGTCCAAATGTAGTAAACATAGGTTATGGATTACAAAAATTTTGAACCAAAATCAGCTCAAGAAATATTGCAGTGGGCTAAAAATGAATACGGGCAAAAAGCGGGACTCGCTTCCAGTTTCGGGATGGAAGATATGGTCTTGATCGATTTGCTGACCGGGTTACAAGGAGACATTACCATATTCACATTGGATACGGGACGCCTGCACGAAGAAACTTACGAGGTCATGGATCGCGCACGGTCCAGGTACGGAATTACCATCAAGGCCTATTTCCCTGATAAAGAAAAAGTAGAAACTCTCCAGAAAGACAAAGGGTTCTTCTCTTTCCGTGAAAGCGTGGAAGACAGAAAGGAATGTTGTTCTATCCGCAAAGTAGAATCTCTTAATCGTGCTCTCTCAAACCTGGATGCCTGGATCACAGGTCTACGACGAGAACAAGGAGTAACCCGAGTCGACCTGCAAAAAGTTGCCGTAGACGATGACCACAACTCTATAATCAAGATCAATCCGTTGGCAGACTGGTCCTTGAGCATGGTCGAGGAATATATCAAAACCAATGATGTCCCGGTTAATGCGCTGCATAAAAAAAACTACCCAAGCATTGGATGTGCCCCTTGCACGCGCTCGATAGAAACCGGCGAGGATATAAGGTCAGGTCGGTGGTGGTGGGAAAACCCTGAGCACAAAGAATGCGGACTCCACCCTCGGTCCTAGGTCAAAGCAAACCCACTACTCCTTACAAGTAAAACATCAACTACCGCTTTTCAATTCTATCTACCAACTCGCTTTGGATCGGCAAGCACCGCAACAAACCACATGATGATTGACCGCACCATTTCTTTCACCGCCTCCAAGCGACTGCCCTTATCTTGAACCTTGCCTTGGCGCCAGCTAGTTCCTATTGTTTCTTCAGCTTCAACGAGAAGGTGAGGCAAGATCTGAAACGACAATATTCCGGTCAGCACAAAGTCCTGCAGGGCTTTGCTCTTTGCAAAAAACCTTG
>JAPYPK010000083.1:0-3000 GCA_029937655.1 Nitrospinaceae bacterium | reverse complement strand
ATTGAATCTCCCGGATGGTAACCCATGATTTGAGTGTGTGCCATAACCGTTGACCTACCAGCCTTAAAAAAACACCATGAGTATTGCGTATGTTAAAGTAACTAAAGGTAGGTACGACTATTATCTAGCTTGCGCAAATCAATTAAGAATGGACTCTAAAAACCTCATCGAAAAAACTCGTCTTTACGTAGAAAAAGAGTTGGCCGGTGATGGCTCAGGCCACGACTGGTGGCATGTCTATCGTGTCTGGTCTATCGCAAAAAAAATCACTCAAAAGGAAAACGCAGACCCAACGATTGTGGAACTCTCTGCCCTACTGCACGATATTGCGGATTGGAAATTTAATGATGGGGATGAGTCGGCAGGCCCTAGGCAGGCTACCGCCTGGCTAAATAAAAATGGAGTCGACCCAAGACTAGTTGGCGAGGTATGCGAAATCATTTCAACGTTATCATATAAGGGTGCAGGCGTAGCCACACCCATGCGCACGATTGAAGGTAAAATAGTACAAGATGCGGACCGCCTAGACGCCATAGGAGCGGTGGGGATTGCGCGAACCTTTGCCTATGGTGGAAACAAAAACCGATTGATGTATCATCCTGAAGAAACTCCTGTCATGCACGAAAGCTTTGATCACTACAAAAACAACAAGGGACACACGATCAATCATTTTCATGAAAAGCTTTTACTGCTCAAGGATCGCATGAATACGGAGTCTGCAAAAAAACTCGCTGAGCAAAGACATCTCTTCATGGAAAACTACCTGGACCGCTTCCATAAGGAATGGAATGGTGACGCATAAAGTAATCATGCAAGCAGCAGAGTTAATAAGTAACGCAAAACGTGCTTTGTTCCTTACAAGCGCGGGAATGAGCGCAGACTCCAATATCCCAACTTTCAGGGATAAAGATGGCTACTGGAAAAACTTCCCCCCTTTTAGAGAAAAAAATCTTCAAGCACAGGATCTGGCAAGCCCATGGGCCTTCCGCAATGAATTGCCACACGCATGGGCCTTTTATGAATGGCGGCGACAAAATGCCCACGAAAACATACCGCATGAAGGCTATGAGGTCATCGATCAATGGATGAAAAATCACTTTGAGGATGCATTCATACACACAACTAATACCGATGGCTACCACCTTCGTTCAGGATGTCCTGCCGACAAAGTACTAGAAGTGCACGGATCGATGTGGCGCCTCCAATGCCTTGATGTTTGCTCACATGCTTTCTGGACTGAAGAAACCGTCCCCCTCTGCAAACTTGATTCGCAAACTATGAGAGCTTCTAACTATCCAACCTGCCCTCAATGTCGTGGAACTGCGCGTCCCCACATTCTGATGTTCGGGGATATGGAGTATGTGGGTCACCCAGAACAAGAAAAAAACTTTGAAAATTTTTTAAAAAAAGAAGTCGACCTTGCCTTATTGGTTGGTAGTTCGGGAGCGGTCCCCACCAATGACTACCTTGCAATTGAGCTTAAAAACAGAGGTGCGAAGCTTATCAATATAAACCCGGACCCATGTGCTAATAACATAGCCCAAGCAGAAGTTTTCATCCCGCTCAAAAGTGGCGATGCTTTTTCCCAACTTGGCGCATTGATTTCTTGAGCAGAAAAACCGATGACCTCCTCCGAGGTTTCACCTATATTAAGAATTCCTATCTAGATGAATGTATAGTATGATTTGTTAAATTTTTTCTCACTGCCAATAAGACCCTTAATAAAAGTAGAGGGATTGAGATGAAGATTACGATAGCCGCCCTTATTTTATTTTTCACGAGTAACCTTCCTGTTCATGCAGGTTGTAGTAAATCAGAGATCTGTACCATGATTGGGAAAATGAACCATTTTGCCATCTTGGACAAATGCCCTAGTGCCGGACCTTTGCTAGCAGAATGCAAAAAAGTCAAAGAAACCACTGTAGAAGATCTGGCTCCCGGAGAATTCATTGACAACGGGGATGGGACCGTGACTGACACAGTCAACAAACTAGTGTGGATGAAAACAGGTGAACGCGATAAACAGGGGAACCTTAACAAAGTAAAACTCAAAATAGCCAAAAAAATAGCAGCGGCATCCAGTGCGGGTGGGCGTTCTGATTGGCGTATCCCCTCGCTTGCAGAGTTTAAGACCTTATTTTCCCCCAAGCGAGTTCTTAATGCGGGAGGGAAAAAGGCCTGGATCAATCCTATCTTCGATGATGGAGTTGGTCACTATTACTGGACTAGTACAGCCTGCGACCAGATATCAGTGATAACAGACCGGTACCAAAAAAAGATTTGTCAGCAGGGAGAGTTGGCGGCCTGGCTCGTTCACTTCAATATCAACGCTGTTTTCTGGCACCACAAGAGTGAAGATTATCACGTCTGGTTGGTTGCTGACTTAAAATAATCTGTGTGATTATTTACTATCTTCCACTTACCCCATTTTTTACAAAAAAATATCTTCCGTTTGAACATTCAGTCTAGCCACGTATTAACGCCCCTTTCTAATTCCATGCAGAACAAAGGCACATTAAAATCATATTGAGCATTTGAATTACCGGAACTTCAAGCCATCCAACACATCTAAGTTATTATCATTAAAAAAACCAACGTAACTACTTTGTAGATATAGAACAGGGGATGGACTAACAGCCCTTCCAGCGATATATTATAGGACTATGAAATAAGGAGAAACACAATGATGCTAGATGGTGAGATTACTGAAATCACAAGTCCACCCAACAAAGCTGATCGCTTCAGATGCGTCACTGTCTGGGTTCCAGCGACAGAAGAACACACCGAAATAACTCTACCGATTGAAGGATTTAAGAAAACAGGCCTTAATGAAGGCGACCAAATCACGATTAAGGTGGAAAAAAAATTCGATATAGACGCCATGGCGCAAGACCTATTCAAAGGAAAGTTATAGCTATTACAAAGTTATAGTTTTTTATCCAGTTGCTTTAAACTTATTGCATGTTTCTAAACTTATATCCCATCGGTTTTTAAGTGATG
>JAPYPK010000082.1 GCA_029937655.1 Nitrospinaceae bacterium | reverse complement strand
GTCTTGTTGAACATTACGCTGGGGCCTTTCCTTTATGGCTTGCGCCAGTTCAAGTAATTCTTCTACCAATCACTGATCAAAACCAGAGATATACCGATGAGGTATTCAAAAAGTTGAAAAATAGTGGGTTTCGCGTAGAAAAAGACTTGCGAAATGAGAAGATTGGGTTCAAAATCAGGGAAGCCCAACTACAGAAGATACCTTACATGGTTGTTCTTGGAGAAAAAGAACAAGAAAACAATAGTTTAGCCGTTAGAAAAAGACGGTCAAAGGAAACTGTGGTGCTAGATATTGACTCATTTATTGATAAGTTAAGCTTAGAGGTTAGTAAAAAAGATTTAGGCGAAGCAATTCAATCCATTTAAAGGAGGGTTTTTTTCCATTTCTAAGAAACAGGTACAGCGTATTAATAGCATGATCCGCGTAAAGGAAATAAGCCTAATAGGTAACGATGGAGAGCAGTTGGGTGTTTTCCCAACTCAAGAAGCTCTTAACATGGCAGAGGAAAAGGATCAGGATCTAGTAGAGGTGGCCCCTAACAGCAACCCACCCGTCTGCCGAATCATGGATTATGGTAAGTTTAAGTATCAGCAAAGTAAGCGGGCACACGAGGCCAAAAAGAAGCAAAAAATTATTCATGTCAAAGAGGTCAAGCTTCGACCTAACACAGATCAACATGATTACGACTTTAAATTGAAAAATGCTTTCCGTTTTCTGGAGTCTGGGGACAAAGTTAAAGTACTCGTTTTTTTCCGCGGTAGGGAGATCGTCCACCGAGAAAACGGACAGAAACTACTTGTACGCGCGACCAAAACATTAGAAGACATTGCTGTTGTTGAACAAGAAGCTAGGCAGGAAGGAAGGACGTTGTGCATGATCTTTGCTCCAAAATCTCTTAAGAAAAAAGCTTGAGACAAGGAAAAAATTAAAGTGTTTGGTCCAACTAGTCTAAGGAATTTTTTTAAATCGTACGAAAGGCTAAAATGCAATGCCTAAGATGAAAACAAATAAAGGTGCCGCGAAGCGTTTCAGTAAAACGGGTACTGGAAAGATTAAGCGCAACAAAGCGTTCACAAGTCATATATTAACAAGCAAAACCACTAAAAGGAAAAGAAACCTACGCCATTCGACGATCATGTCGCCTGGAGATACTCGGAGAATGAGAGTACTAATTCCTTACTAGGACCTACGGGTTTTGCAACAACAAGTTAAATTTGAGAATTTGATTTTAAAGACAGGAGATTATAATGGCAAGAGCAGTTAATGGCACTATTTCGAGAAGAAGAAGAAAAAAAGTTCTCGATATGGCTAAGGGTTACCGCAGTATTCGTAGTCGCGCTTTCCGCAAAGCTAGAGAATCCGTTGAGAAAGGCCTTTGCTACGCCTACCGAGACCGCCGAACCAAAAAAAGAAATTTCAGGAGACTGTGGATCGCTAGAATCAATGCTGCGGTTAGAGCTGAGGGGCTTACATACAGCCAGTTTATACACGGATTGAAAAAGGCTAACATCGAGTTGGACCGTAAAGTTCTCTCCAATCTTGCTATTTATAACGCAGATTCTTTCAAGGTACTCACCCAAACAGCCCGAACTCAACTAAGCTCTGTTTAGTTGAGGGAACTGCAACTGTTTCCCCTGTTTCTTGGTCTCCTCTTCTTTGCCTCGAATATGATCAAAAAACTCAAACAGCACCAAGATGATTTCGACTTGCTCATCTCTAAGGTGTCTACTCTAAAAGAACTCAAACAACTCCGCTCCGAATTTCTTGGCAAGAAGGGTTGTGTTTCCCTTATGCTTGGTGAAATGCGCTCACTACCCGACGATCAAAAACCACAAGCCGGTAAACATATCAACGAATTCAAACAAAGTGTTGCAACACTTATTCAAGAAAAAACGCAAGTTTTCGAAAAGGCATTCGACCAAGCCTCAGTCAATGGCGAAGAATTTGACACCACCTTGCCAGGTCGGGGAAATTCCTCTGGATCTATTCATCCTGTCACCCAGGTTATGGATGAAATAATATCTATATTTTTTAGTCTTGGCTTTAAAGTAGAAGAAGGGCCTGAAATTGAAAGTGATTTTTATAATTTTGAAGCCCTTAACATTCCCAAAGATCACCCGGCGCGAGACATGCAGGATACGTTCTATATTGGAAACGAAGTACTTAGAACCCATACCTCACCCGTCCAAATTCATGTGATGGAGAATCAAAAGCCCCCTCTACGCATCATTGCACCAGGAAAGGTATTCCGATGCGATTCCGACGTATCGCATACACCTATGTTCCACCAAATTGAAGGTTTGATGGTAGACGAAAATCTTTCTTTTGGTGACCTCAAGGGCGTTATGAATATTTTCTTACATGAGATCTTTGGTCAACAAACCAAGACTCGGTTCCGACCTAGTTTTTTTCCATTCACCTGTCCGAGCGCAGAAGTAGATATTGAATGCGTCATGTGCTCTGGGCAAGGGTGTCCGGTTTGTTCTAAAACTGGATGGTTAGAAATTCTTGGGTGTGGCATGGTGGACCCAGCCGTATTTAAGTCTGTTGATTACGATTCAGAGAGGTGGCTTGGTTTTGCATTTGGGTTAGGAATAGAACGCATTGCCATGCTCAAATATGGAATTAGTGATATTCGGCTTTTCTTTGAAAATGATCTCAGGTTTTTGAAACAATTCTGAACGGATAGCGCCCTTCAATCTAGTCTTCTAGATTTTCTAACAATATCTTTATCAAAATAGTTAATAGCCATGCCTGCATCAAGGACGATACCTTGCGCATTAATTCCACTAGAGCATTCGCCCAATAGAAATACTGCGCAGTTTGCTACCTCCTGAGTCGTCAAAGCTTCTTTTCGTAAGGTGAGCTCCTCGGCATGGAGATAAGAATCAACGTACCCCGGAATACCAGCGGATGCGGAAGTTTTCAGAAGCCCCGAATTAACCGAATTGAACCGCACCTTAGAGAATGCGCTAAATGATTTTGCTAAAAAGCATAAGGATGAATCAAGTGCTGCCTTCGCTGGCGCCATATAACCATAGTTTTCCGCAGCCATGCTAGTTGTCGAAATGGAAATGGTTACAACCGATGCATTAGTATCGAATAAATCTTTGAACGCGTTGGACAATTGGATCAGTGAATAGCTGGTGATATCAATCGATTGCAAAAAATCATTTTTGGATGTTTCATGAAATGGCTTTAATCCGTCTGCGTAATTTGCAAAAGCGATAGAGTGGACTAACCCATGTAATGTATCGATTTCGTTAGACACCGATTTTTGTAAAGTTTTTATCTCGTCCTCGTTTTCTACATCGCACACATATACTGGCGACGGTGCAAGTAATTTTTCAAGTTGTTTCTTTCGCTCCTCCGTTCTGACGCTATACAAAACATTAACCCCTTCCTTCTGCAGGATTTCCCCAATATGAAAGGCAACGCTCTTTTTGTTGGCAACCCCCGTAACAAGGATATTTTTATTTTCTAAATTCAGAAAACTCACGCCGTCTCCGTTACTAGCATTACCGTGAACTCCACCGTAAGAACTGTTTTCCCCACAACTTTTACTTTGCCTGACATGTAGGCAGCTTGTCCGAGAATTTCTTTTAATTTAACCTCAACCTCCATAAGGTCACCCGGCAAAACTACTCGTTTAAGTTTAACATTTGCAATTCTAGTAATAAGTGGAATGCGCCCATCATTAGAAGAAGCTCCCGCTCGTTTGCTCATAAGGATCGAACTGGATTGAAAAACCGCTTCGCAAATTAGAACTCCTGGCATGATGGGTCGGCCTGGAAAGTGCCCCGCAAAAAATGGTTCGTCTGCTTGTGTCTGTTTTTCTGTTTTAATACAACAATCCGTTACTTCGACAACCCGATCCACAAAAAGAAACGGTTTCCGGTGTGGCATGTAATCAAGAAAATTTTCCATATCTTACAAACCTCCTGTAACTTCGACTGAAGAGCCTGTAATATAGGATGCTTCAGTTGAAGCTATAAAAAGCACCGCGTTAGCTACATCTTCAGGAGAGCCGAAGCGTCGCAATGGAACCATGTCTAGATAAGCTTGCTTTTGTTCTTTAGACAAATCACCAATAAAATCTGTGTCGATAAACCCAGGGGAAACACAATTAACAGTTATCTTTCTCGAAGCCACTTCTTTTGAAAGTGATTTCATGAAAGCTACCTGACCAGCCTTGGACGCAGCATAATTGGACTGGCCTAAAAATCCAAACTTACCTATAGGCGATGTGATAATAATAATGCGACCATATTTTTTGCGCATCATATTCTGTACCGCAAATTTACAGGTATTGAAAGTACCTGTAAGGTTAGTATCAATAACCTTACGCCAATCGCTTTCCTGCATCATACCGACTATAGAATCAATACGGATGCCTGAGCAGTGAACTAGAATTTGGAATTCTCCATAAGTCTCCTCGATATAACGATAAAAATCTTCTACCTGCGTATATTTAGTTACATCGAAGGAACGTAAATCAAGACACTTCGAGTACTCTTTTCTGGATTCTGCGAATTCTTTTGCTGCTTTATCATTTGACTGGTAGGTGGCCACAACTTTAGCACCAGCCTTGAGCAAGGCTTCTGACACACCTCGTCCAATACCGCGAGTTCCCCCGGTAACCACCGCTGTTTGCCCTTTGAAGTTGAATTCCATTAAGACCTAGTTTTTCTGAGGTGGGGGTATCAAATTAAACTGACGCTGATACCATTTTTCTGGGTTCATCCCTAACTGAACGCATAAATTTGTCAACTTCATTGGCAACAATAACTCCGTAGTTAGCAGCACCAAGCCAACCTGACATGATAATTCCAACTGAACCCGAATGAAAAAGCCCGTTAATTTGGGTAGGAAGTTCTCGACTGATTTTCAAGCCCTCAAATTTGGTCCCGAAGGAAGTTCCAGTTGGAGATAAGGTATACCGCTCGAACGTTTTTGGAGTCGCTGCTTCAAGATAATCAGCCTTCTCACGAATATTTGGCACATATTTTTCCAACACGTCTAAAGTAGTCTGAATAAGATTTTCTTTTTCTATCTTATATTGCTCCTCACTCAAGTCGTCCCAGTCTTCAAATCGTGCGTTGGTGGAAGATACAATAGAGAAGCGATTTAGCCCTGGTCTCATTTCAGGATAATAAAACGAAAATGCCCGGCTAGTAACCTGCCTGTCGAGAATTTTTTCTGTATTATATTCGTTTGCGACAGACGTGAATAAAAGATCCCCTACATTATCTATCTTCTCACCTTTCTTAATACCTATATAAACCTGACAACTGGAATCGTTGAGACGGACTTTTTCAACTTCTTTAATGAATTCGGGATTGAAATTTTCGTCACCAACCAGATTGTGAACAGTATTAAGAATATTTGAATTAGAAAGAACTGATTGACATCCAATGTCCTTCCCATTAATTTTTACCCCTTTGACTTTTTTTCCCTCAGTATGAATTTTTTCAACTAGGCAATGAGTACGAATATCTACCCCATTTTTTATTAACTCTTTTTTCATTTTCTTAATTAGATCGTCGGTCCCACCTTGATAAGTAAAAACTCCCTTGTCCATGAAATTTGAGAATACAATGCCATAACTTAATGCTGGATCATCCAAAGTTGATCCATTGGCATAAGTTATTGGCTCCATAAGAAAACGCCATACGTCTCTCCTCTCTGGAAAAAACTTTTCAAACAATTCCCGCGTCGTCATTTTCAATTCGTCATAAAAATTCATGTTACGAGTAGTGGCAAAAAATTCGTCTATGACTTCTTTGACAATTCCAAAGCGTTCTATCAATATCTTAGTGAAGTCAGTCTTATCAAAGGTGGTAGTGAGCTGAAATTGCGGATTATCAAAACGGATGCCTTCTAGACGGACAACCGAATCTGCCATCTCTTGTGTCCAATATTTACGAAAAGTTTTCACCATACCAGATGGAAAAC